>JAPSGP010000497.1 GCA_031177445.1 Acidimicrobiia bacterium | reverse complement strand
GCCGACGGCGCCGACGCCCGGGCCACCGCGGTCTTTGTGCGCTTCGGCTGCAAGCGCGCGCAACCACCCGATGACCGGGCTGGTGCGGTCGAGGGCCAGGGTCGTGAACTCGCGGGCGATACAGGCGCGGGCTGTGATGCCCAACGTGTAACCCGCGGTCATCGGCTTGCCGGGGGTGCCGAACAACGACGGCATGATCGCCGTGAATCCGGCATCCACCACGCGCCGGCCGAACGCGAGCACCTCGGGCGTCAGCCCAGGAATCTCGTGGATCACGATCACCGCCGGTCCGGTGCCGGCGCGGTACACGGGCCGCTCGACGCCGTCGTGCGTGAACGTCGACAGGGTGAAGCCGTCGACCGGGTTGGGCACTGCTACACCTCCGATGGGCTGAGCTCGTCGAGCGTACGGGTGGCCGGTTCCGGCAACCAGGGGAGCACGAGTGCCGCTGCCAGCAGAGGCCCGACGCCGCAGATCGCGATCGCTGGTCCCAATCCACCCACCGCGTCATCGAGGTTGGTGGCGACGAGCAGGCCACCTGCGGCCCCTGCCACCGAGCAGATCAGCAGGAGCGCGTTCGACGTGCCACGTACCTCGGTCGGGAACAGTTCGGTGTCGAAGGCGCCGAGGACGATCGCCGCGCACGCCGCTGCGACGATCGCGAACGTCGACGCCACCCACAGCGTGAGGCCGTCGCCGAGGAAGAACGTCATCTGGAGCCCGGTGGCGAGCGCGAGGCCGATGATTCCGACGGGCCGCCGCCCGCGCCGCTCGGCCAGCCAGCCGGCGAGCACGATGCCCAGGAAGCCCGGCAGCCCGTTGGTGACCGCCCGGAAGATCGCGATGCCAGTGTTGGAGAATCCGTGCTCGTCGGTGAGGAACCGGTTCGTGAGCTGGGCCGACGGCGCGCTGAAGAGGTTGGTCAAGAACGCAGCCGCACCCAGCAGCACGAACCGCCATCCATAGAGGTTCGCGAAGACTTCCCCGACACGACCGCGTGCGAGCGTTCGAGTCGCGAGATCGGTATAGCGCCGAGTCTCGGCAAGCGAGCTCGCGAGACGGGGAAGGAAGACGATCGTGAGCGCGCTGATGGCGAACACGATCCGCCACGACTGCGTTCCGATGTCCGAGAGCGGCAGGAACACGACCGCAACCGCGAACCCGGCACCCGCCGCCAACGCCAACATGGCCAGCGAGTAGGCCCGCGCCCCTTCAGGTGCCTCCTCGACGACCGCGATCGCCGCGATCACGAGGATCGCGTTCACGAATGCCCGAGTGAGCAGCTGCGCACCGGTGAAGACGACGAATCCAGGGGCGAGCGCCGAGACGGCGTTGGTGATGCATACGCCCCCGAAGCACATCAGCAACATGCGCCGCCGGCCTTGGCGGTCGGCGAGCGCGGCCGCGACCAGCGAGACGAGCACGCCGCCCCTCGAGACCGCCAGTGCGACGCCGAGGCTCTCGGTGTCCTCCCCGAACGCCTCGGTCACCGGATCGGCGGTCTGGCCGAACAGCGCCCCGCCGAAGCTGGCGACGGCCGCGATCGCGGCCACCGTCGCCAGGAGCCCGGCCGCTTCCGGCGGGAAGGTCATCGGCGGTACGAGTGGAAAGCGGCGCGGTGGGGCTGGCAGTGGGCGACCCTCGAGCGCGGCCCGGAGACGGTCGGCTTGGTGACGGAGCATGCGGTTCTGCGCTCGCCGGAGGATCGGCCCCATGAACCATTGGAAGTAGGGGAGCGCGACCTCGCTCTCGGCCTCGAGCGCGATGCGGGCGCCCGATCCGTCACGGGGCTCGATAGTGATGTGGAATGTCGGATCGAGCACCTTGGTCGCGGCTGCTCGGACCTCCTGCGGCGACGCGTCCACGTCGAGCAGCAGGGGCCGCGACACGTGCGGCATGCTACGGCGTCGTCACTGGCGAACTGAGGAGTGCATCGATGGCGAAGCTCAAGGTCGGCGACAAGGCTCCCGACTTCGCGCTCACCGATCAGCGTGGCAAGACGGTCCAGCTCAAGGATCTGCGCGGCAAGAAGGTGGTCGTCTACTTCTACCCGAAGGCCGACACGCCGGGTTGCACGACGCAGTCGTGCTCATTGCGCGACGCCGAGCCGGACCTCAAGAAGCTCAAGGCGAAGGTGATCGGCATCAGCCCGGACGCACCCACGAAGCAGAAGAAGTTCGACGAGAAGTACGGGCTCGGCTTTCCGCTGCTCGCCGACCAGGACCACAAGGTCGCATCCGCGTGGGGCGTGTGGGGGAAGAAGTCGCTCTACGGCCGCAGCTTCATGGGCATCATCCGCTCGGCGTTCGTCGTCGACGAGAAGGGCAAGCTCGCCGGGGTCTTCTACAAGGTCAGCCCCAAGG
>JAPSGP010000496.1 GCA_031177445.1 Acidimicrobiia bacterium | reverse complement strand
TGTGGTGGTGGGCGTCGTGGTCGTCGGCGTCGACCTGCCGGCCGGCGGGAGCTGTGCCAGCACCGGCCGGAAGCGCACTTCGGCGGTCCTGCCCACCAGGCGCTGCGCCTTGTCGCGGTCCTTCACCCCCGGCAGGTCGATGATGACGACCACGACGCCCACGTCGACACCTACCTCGGGGGCACCGGAGTCCACCGCGCCCGCCACACCGCCGACGACCGCCCCGGCCTCGACCGATGAAGCGGTGCCGAGTGATGAAGCCGTGTCGGCGGCGATCGCGTCGTGTGACCCCAACCAGGTGGTGGCGCTGGTCGACCAGGGGACTGAGGTCAAGAACACGCGGTTGGCCGAGGACAAGGCCGGCGACTGTGTCGTACTCCCGATCCGTGAGGGCGAGGGCGCGCGGATCCGCTACCTCCTCGGGCCCGCGGCTCTGACGGGTCGCGACACCGGCGGCGCCGATTCCCGGTTCAACGCCGGTCAGGGGTACATCGTCGAGCTCGACTTGGAGAGCTCCGGGCGAGGCAAGATGAACGCGCTGGCGGCGGAGGCGTTCTCGAAGCCACCGCCGCAGAACCAGATGGCGATCGTGCTCGACGGCGTCGTACAAAGCGCGCCCGCGTTCCAGACGTCGAACTTCCCCGGCGATGTCGTCATCGAGGGCAGCTTCTCCCGCACCGAGGCGTCCGATCTCGCCAGGTTGCTCCAGTACGGCGCGCTGCCGGTCCAGCTCAAGGAGCTGACCACCGAGAACGTGTCGCCGACGCTCGGGAACGACCAGCTGCGCGCCGGCATCGTGGCCGGTGTCATCGGGCTCATACTCGTCGCGCTCTACATGCTCGCCTACTACCGACTGCTCGGACTGGTCGTGATCCTCGGACTCGGGATCACAGCCATGCTCACGTACTCGCTGATCTCGTACCTCGGCCAGTCGATCGGTCTCGCACTCACGCTTGCGGGCGTGACCGGGCTGATCGTGTCCGTCGGGGTGACCGTGGACTCCTACATCGTGTACTTCGAGCGGCTGAAGGACGAGGTCCGGAGCGGGAGAACGGTGCGCACGTCGGTGGATCGAGGGTTCACCTCGTCGTTTCGCACGATCCTCGCCGCCGACCTGGTGTCGCTGATCGGCGCCGGAGTGCTGTACGCGTTGGCAATCGGGTCGGTACGAGGCTTCGCCCTCTTCCTCGGGCTCGCGACGGTGCTCGACCTGGCGGTCACGTACTTCTTCATGCACCCGCTGGTGGTGATCCTGGCTCGCAAGCCGAACCTGCTGCGCGCTCGCTACGTGGGCATCGCGTACGGGCTCGACGCCAAAGAGGCGACCGCGTGACCAAGAGCGACGGCACCCGGCACACGCTGGCCGACCTCTATCACGAGCGCACCGAGTTCCAGTTCGTCGCGCGGTCGTGGCGGTGGGCGATCCTGTCCGGCGTCCTGATCCTCATCTCGTTGGTGTCGCTGGCGACGCGCCAGCTGAACCTGGGTATCGACTTCGAGGGTGGCACCGCGTGGCAGTTCACCGTGAGCCGTGGCTCGGCCGATGCCGGCGACGTGCGCGACGTCCTGCGCGACTTCGGCCAGGCCGACGCCAAGGTCCTCGTCCTCGGGGACGAGGGCGTGCGAGTGACGGCGGAAGACCTTCCTGCCGGGCAGCGCGACCGCGTCACTGAAGCCCTGGCCGCGTACGGCGGCGTCGACGTGACCGACGTGAGCGTCACCGACGTTGGGCCGACGTGGGGAGAGCAAGTGAGCGAGAAGGCCCTCCGCGCGCTTGTGGTGTCATTCCTTCTGATCGGGTTGTATCTCGCATTCCGGCTGGAATGGAGGATGTCGGTCGCCGCGATCATCGCGGTGCTGCACGACGTCATCATCACCGCCGGCGTCTATTCCGTGACCCAGTTCGAAGTGACACCGGCGACGGTGGTCGCCTTCCTCACGATCCTCGGCTTCTCGCTCTACGACACTGTGGTCGTGTTCGACAAGGTGCGGGAGAACCAGGCAAACGTTGGCACGGTGCCCGGCGACACCTACTCGGCAATGGTGAACCGTTCGCTCAACCAGGTCCTGATGCGCTCGCTGAACACGACGCTCGTCGCGCTCCTCCCGGTGGGATCGCTGCTCGTGGTCGGGACGTGGCTGTTCGGGGCGGTGAGCCTGCGCGACTTCGCGCTCGCGCTGTTCGTGGGCCTCGCCGCCGGCGCGTACTCGTCGATCTTCGTCGCCACCCCGATCGTGGCCTGGTGGAAGGAGCGCGATCCGAGGTACCGGGCGCTGCGGGAGCGGTCGGCGTCGCAGGTCGCGCGGGCCGAGGGACGTGCCGCCGCCGCGCGCGTCCTGGAGCCGGAGCCAGTGGCCGCCGAG
>JAPSGP010000495.1 GCA_031177445.1 Acidimicrobiia bacterium | reverse complement strand
CGCCGCCCGGGCAAAGGCGATCGTCGAGGCGACCACCCACTATGCCGACGCTTCGATCGTGGCCAAGGTGTCGCGCGGGCTCGGCGATCCGATGCGGGGCGAGGAGTCCGGCAGCGTCGAGGTGCGACTCTCGGAACGAGGCTGGTGACCGTGACCGGGCGGCCTCCGAGCGGCGGCGGCTCTCTTCCTGCAGCGGCGGTCGGCAAAGCTGCCGCCGCTGCCCATGTCGGCTCGCTTGCGCTCGCCTTGGCCGACCGCTGCTCATGAGCCGGAGCCTGCGACGGCGTTCGAGGCCCCCAGGTGAAGGTCGGGGTGCTCTCGCTCCAGGGGGCGTTTCGCGAGCATCGTGAGGTGCTCGACGCCCTCGGCGTCGAGCCGGTCGAGGTTCGCGTCCCCGAGCAGCTGAGCGGCACCGACGCGCTCGTGCTCCCCGGTGGCGAGTCGACGACCATGAGCAAGCTGCTCGAGACCTCGGGACTCTTCGATCCGGTCGCCGACCTCGTGGCGCAGGGCATGCCGGTGCTGGGAACGTGTGCCGGCATGATCCTGCTGGCGACCGAGGTGCTCGACGGTCGTCCCGACCAGCGCCGCTTCGGCGCGATCGACGTCTCCGTGCGCCGGAATGCGTATGGGCGCCAGGTCGACTCGTTCGAAGCCGAGCTCGACGTCGCCGGTCTCGACGGTGGCCCGTTCCCGGGGGTGTTCATCCGCGCGCCCGTCGTCGATCACGCCGGCGACGAGGTCGAGGTGCTGGCCGCCCACGACGGCAAGCCGGTGCTGGCTCGCCAGGGCGCGGTGTGGGTCAGCAGCTTCCACCCCGAGCTGTCGGGCGACCTCCGACTGCACCAGTGGTTCCTGAGGGAGAGCGCAGAACGATGAGTGGTCATTCGAAGTGGCATTCGATCAAGCACAAGAAGGGCGCGGCCGACAAGGCGCGGGGGAAGCTGTTCGCCAAGCTGATCAAGCAGATCGAGGTCGCGGCCCGCGACGGCGGCGGTGACACCGACTCCAACCCGACGCTGCGCACCATGGTGCAGAAGGCCCGCGACAGCTCGGTGCCGGTCGATACCATCGAGCGGGCGATCAAGCGCGGGACGGGTGAGCTCGAGGGTGTGCGCTACGAGCCTGCGAGCTACGAGGGCTACGCCCCGAACGGCGTGGCGATCTACGTCGAGGTGCTCACCGACAATCGGAACCGCGCCGGCGCCGAGGTGAAGAACGTGTTCACGAGGAACGGCGGCTCGCTGGCTGAGCCGGGCGCGGTCGCGTGGCAGTTCGAGCGCAAGGGCGTGATACACGTCGAGCGCCAAGCGACCACCGAGGACGATCTCATGCTGGCCACGCTCGACGCCGGTGCCGAGGACATCGTCGACGAAGGCGACGGGTACCGCATCACCACCGCGCCGACCGATCTCCACGCAGTGAGGACCGCGCTGGAAGGCGCCGGGATCGCGTTCCAGAGCGCCGACCTCACGATGCTGCCGTCGACGACGGTGCCGCTGACCGACGAGGGCAGCGCCCGCGCGGTCTTGCGGCTGGTCGACGCGCTCGAGGACCATGACGACGTGCAGGGCGTCTACGCCAACTTCGACATCCCCGACGACGTGCTCGAGATGGTGATGGCGTGAGCGGGGGGTGCTGATGGCCGGACCCGAGGTCGGGGATCCCGCGCCGGATTTCACGCTGCCAGGCGTGCACGACGGCGAACGGCGCGACTACACGCTGTCGGAGTACCGCGGGCAGAAGGTGGTGCTGGCGTTCTACCCGGGCGACTTCACCCCGGGCTGCACCCGCCAGATGTGCTCGTACCGCGACCACTTCGACGAGTTCGAGGGCGTGCAGGCCGTGCTCCTGGGTATCTCACCCCAGGATGTCGACAGTCACGAGCGCTGGATCGAGAAGCGGAAGCTGCCGTTCCCGCTGCTGGCCGACAGCGAGAAGAAGGTGATCGACGCGTACGGCGTCGGCGCGCCCGTGCTGGGCGTGCGCCGATCCGTCTTCATCGTGGACGGGGAAGGGATCGTCCGGTACAAGCACGTCGCCGTGATCGGCGCCACGTTCCGCAAGACCGACGAGCTGACCAAGGTGCTCAGCGCGATCTGATGGACCTGGACGCCGCCGGCTCGTTTATACGCGAGAATCCCCGCGCCGTCATGGTCACGCGGCGGGCGCAGGGCGGTCCGCAACTCTCGCCGGTCCTGTGCGCGCTCGACCACGAGGGGCGGCTGCTCGTGAGCTCGCGCGAGACCGCGTTCAAGGTGAAGAACCTCCGGCGCGATCCTCGGGTGTCGTTCTGCTTCCTCAACGAGGGGTTCTTCGGACAGTGGATCCAGGTCGACGGCCGGGCCGAGATCGAGTCCTTGCC
>JAPSGP010000212.1 GCA_031177445.1 Acidimicrobiia bacterium | reverse complement strand
GAGCTGGAGGGAAACGTGCAAGAGCACAACTACTCGGTCGTCGTGAACGCCCCGCCGCAGGAGGTGTGGGAGGTGTTCTGGTACCGGGGTGCGGACCGGCCGCAGGCCAAGATCGGCCGCATCGACATCCTGCATCCGGGCGACGACGTCGGCGAGGGGCTGGTGCGGCACTGCACGTTCCCGGTGCCGAGGTTCCTGGGATCAGGCGGCGTCGGGAAGTCGTGGGAGTGGCTCACGCAGGTCAAGCCGTACGAGTCGTGGCGCTACGACGCCATCGGCAAGCCGCTGTGGTCGCGTGCCGAGGGCTTCACCCGGCTCGAGGATCTCGGCGACGGCCGCACCAGCGTGCACTTCACCGAGCGCTACGAGGCGTTCAACCCGTGGATGCGCCGGCTGGGCCTCGAGCGCTACGTCCACCACCGGCTGTCCCGGGACAACGACTCCATCCTGGCCGCGATCGAGGGTGGCGTCCGCTGGCACCGAAAGCGCAAGGCCCGCATGGCGAGCGCCGGCGACAGAGGGACCGAAGCGCGCAGTTACCCGCGGGAGTAGCGATCACGCGCGGCCGCGTAGGCGGCCCGGATCGCGGCGCGGTCGATGTCGGGGTTGGGTTCGACCACGTGCCCCCGGCCAAGCTTCCATGCTTCCGCCACCGTCTCCGGGCTCACCTGAGCGTATGCGGCCGCCGCCTGCACGCACGCGCCCGCGGCGACGGGTTCACCCCGCGGGACGTTGACGGCCAACCCCGAGAGGTCGGCCAGCACGCGCTGGAACGCGTGCGAGCGGGCCCCGCCCCCGATCAGGGTCAGCCCGCCGTCGGCGCGGATCTCGACTCCGCTGGCCCGGAGCGCGTCGAGGCCATCGAGCAGGCCGCACACCACACCCTCGACGACGGCTCGGGCCAGGCACTCGGGCGTTGCGTCGGTGCGCAGGCCCGCGAGTGTGCCGGTCGCGTGCGGGCGGTTGGGCGTGCGCTCACCATCGAGATACGGAACGAGGACCATCCCGCCGCCACCTGGGGGTCCGGCCAGTGCGAGCTGGTCGAACTGTACGGGCTCCACCTGCATGAGGCGCGCGAACGTGACCGCGACCTTCATCGCGTTGAGCGTGCACACGAGCGGGAGGAACCGGCCGGAGGCGTCGGCGAAGCCGCACACGTTGCCCGTCGGATCGCTGACCGGCTCTTCGCTCACCGTGAAGACCGTCCCCGACGTGCCCAGCGAGACCGCGAGCTGCCCTGGGCGTAGTGCGATCCCGAGTGCCGCCGCCATGTTGTCGCCGGTGCCGGGGGCGACCAGCGCGCCTTCGCGCTCGCGCACCACCTCGGTGGGACCGACGACCTCGGGCAGGCACGACTCCCAGTCCTTCTTGGAATCGACGATGCCCAGCAGGTCCGGCCGCCAGCGTCCCTCTCGAGGCGACCAGTAGCCCGTCCCCGACGCGTCGCCCCGGTCGGTCACGAACCGGCCCGTGAGATGGAACGTCAGCCAGTCGTGGGGCAGCAGCACCCGCGCGATCCGATCGAAGTTCACCGGCTCCTTGCGATGGAGCCAGGACAGTTTCGTGATCGTGAACGACGCCGCCGGGACCGACCCGCACGCCTCGGCCCACGCCTCCGCGCTCCCGAGTTGCCTGACCAGCCAGGTCGAGTCGGGTGCCGATTCGGTGTCGTTCCACAGCTTCGCCGGCCGGATCACCCGGTTTTCGGCGTCGAGCGCGACCAGCCCGTGCTGTTGGGCCGCGATGGCCATCGCGTGCACCGGATGGGCACCGGCATCGCACCGCGCGTCGACGAGCGCCGTGCGCCATGCGCGTGGATCCTGCTCGCTCCGTGGCGGGGAAGTCGGTGGATGGGGCGCGCGACCCGTGCCCACGAGCTCGCCCGAATCGACGTCGCGGAGCTCGATCTTGGTGGACTGCGTCGACGAGTCGACGCCGAGGACGAGGGCCATTCGTCGCTCCTAACGGACGCCGAGGAGCAGCTCCGTCACGAGCTGGTCCAGGCGTTCGTGGCCGTAGCCGCGAGCCGCGAGCACGTCGAGGTCGACGGGTTCGGCTCGCAGCGCCGCGATCGCTTCCGGCGAATAGCCCTCGGGCAGGATGCGCTCGCTGAGCCCGTCGACCTGGGCCGTCAGCAGCGCGTCGGCGATCTCGGGATCCTCGGCGAGGCGCCGCGCCTTCTCCGCGAGGATGAGATAGGTGCGCATGCAACCGCGTGCGAAGTCCCACACGTCGTCGGCGCTCTCGGTCCGATAGGCGTGCGCGTCGAAGTGACGCATGCCCTCCCATTCGGCGTCCTCGAGCAGCTTGACGAGGTAGAACGCGTCTCGAAGCCCCTCGGCGCCGAAGCGGAAGTCCTGGTCGTACTTACTTGGCACCTGGCCGTTCAGGTCGATGTGGAAGAGCTTGTCGGCCCACAAGCATTGCGCGACCGCGTGGTGGAACGACAGGCCCGACATCGTCTCGTGCGCGAACTCGGGGTTCAGTCCGACCATCTCGGGATGCGCGAGCTCGTGGATGAACGCCAACGCGTGCCCCACCGTCGGGAGGAACAGGTGGCCCCGCGGCTCGTTGGGCTTGGGCTCGATCGCGAGCTCGAGGTCGTACCCACGATCGAGGACGTACTCGCAACACAGGTTGATGGCTTCGGCATAGCAATCGAGCGCGGTCGGCACGTCCTTGGCGGCGTCGGACTCGACACCCTCGCGCCCGCCCCACATCACATACACCTCGGCCCCGAGCTCGACGCCGAGGTCGATGGCGTCGAGCGTCTTGCGGATTGCATAGCGACGGACTCGGGGGTCATTGGCGGTGAACGCGCCGTCCTTGAACACCGGGTCCGAGAACAGGTTCGTGGTGGCCATCGGAACCCGAAGCCCGGTCTCGTCCAGGGCGCGCCGGAACCGCTTGAGGATCTCCTCGCGCTCGCTCGCGCTGGTGCCGGGAGGGATGAGGTCGTCGTCGTGGAAGTTGATCCCGTAGGCGCCGAGCTCGCCCAGCCGGTGGACCGCCTCGACCGGATCGAGTGGGGGCCGGGTCTCGCGGCCGAACGGATCACGCCCGCGGTTGCCCACCGTCCAGAGCCCGAACGTGAAGTGGTCCTCGGCACGGGGCACGTAGTCGTCGGGCATGGGGCCATGTTCCCCGAGGTGACGGCGATGGGCAACCGACCCGAGCGCGGTCACAGCGTGCTGGCTATCGTTCGCGGCATGACGGAGACGCCACCGCCCCCAGGTCCGAGCACGCCGTCGGGGCCACCCGCGCCCCCGACGCTCTCACCGGTCGAGCGGGTCCGCACGGCCTACATGTCGCGCAACGACAGCGACTACCACTTCCAGGGCATCGGGATGGTGATCTTCCTCACCATCATCACCTGTGGCATCTTCGGCTACTACGTCTTCTACCAGCTCATGCGGCGCATGCGCGACCACAACAAGCGCCGGTTGGAGCTGCTCGAAGGCGCGACCGAGTTCGCGTGGCAGAAGGCCAACGAGCAGGGTGTGGCGGAAGAGCTGCGCCCCAACTTCGAGCGGATCTCGTCGCACCTGCAGGTGCTGCGAGGAATGACGACCGACTTCCGCGAGCCGGCGATCTGGGTCGTGCTCGCGATCGTCAGCGGGATCGCGGTGTGGATCGGGTTCATCTTCCTCGACGGCGATCTCATCAAGCACGACCAGAACGAGGGCGCGGTCGAGGCCGAGCTCAGCGCGATCTACGCCCGGCTCGGGCAGAACGTCCCCGCACCCGACCCGTCACGCGTCAAGGGCAAGCAGAACTACGCCGGTCGCATCGTGGCCACGATCTTCACCTGCGGGATCTACCACTTCTGGTGGATGGCCGACGAGATGCGCGACGGCAACCGACACTTCGAGGTCAACTGGCCCTGGGAGGACTCGCTCGCGAACGCGGTGCAGGCACTGAGCCCGGCCGCCGCCTGAGCCCATCATGACCGGGGCGTACCCGGCGTCGAGCCCCTCGACCGCGTGGGGCGTGCCGGCCGTGCCGCCCGTCCGGCGGGTGCAGGCCGCCTACACGGCCCGTCACGAGAGCGACTACTACTTCACCGGCATCGGGACGGTGATCTTCCTCACCGTCATCACCTGTGGCATCTACGGGCTGTTCGTCTTCTACCAGCTCATGCGGCGCATGCGCGACCACAACCGACGGCGCTTGGAGCTGCTCGAGGGCGCGACCGAGTTCGCCTGGGAACAAGCCAACGCCAGGGGCGTCGCCGAGGAGCTGCGTCCGAACTTCGAGCGCGTCGCCGCCCACCTCGGCGTCCTGCGCCAGATCGCGGCCGACTTCCGTGAGCCCGCGGTGTGGCTCGCCATCGTGATCGGCGCTGGGATCGCCACCAGCGCCACCCTCGCGTTCGTCCCGTGGATGATCGGGCTCGTGCTCATCGACGGCGACCTTGTGAACCACGACCGCAACGAAGGCGCGGTCGAAGCCGAGCTCAGCGCGATCTATACCCGCCTCGGCCAGAACGTCCCTGCGCCCGACCCGTCACGGGTCAAGGGCCAGCAGAACTACGCCGGGCGCATCGTGGCCACGATCTTCACCTGCACCGTCTACGGCTACTGGTGGATGGCCAACGCGATGCGTGACGGCAACCGCCACTTCGAGTGGAACTGGCCCTGGGAGGACGCGCTCGCCAACGCGGTGCAGGCTCTCGAGGCGTCGACACCCGGGCCGCGCGAGTAGGCACCGCCGCGGGCCACTGGAGCTCGCGTCAGAACAGCTCGTCGGCCTCGTGGGCGGCGACGTCGCCGGCGATCCCGTCGGGGTCGGGCTCGTCGGGTTCGGGCTCGTCGGGTCCGGGCTCGCCGGGCGCAAGCGGGCCGTCGAGCTCGGCCTCGAACGTCTCGAGGTCGGTGACGATGCGGGCGACGTCGTCCTGGGCGCGGGCGATGCGGCCCCGGCAGAGCTTGATGAGCTCGCTGGCGCGCCGCACCCGCTCCGCGAGTACGTCGACGTCGAGGTGGTCCCCCTCGAGCTCGGCCACGATCTGTTCGAGCTCCGCCATCGCGGCCGCGTAGCCGATTTCCGTCATGACGGTTCGCTGTCTCCCGCGTCGACCGTGCGTGCGATTCTGTCGACGGTACTGCGCGCAGTCCCATCGACGAATTCCGTGACCAGTGCGTCGCCGGCGCGCAGCCCGCGAGCCTCTTTCCTGACCTGCCCCGAACCGTCGCGCGTGATCGTGTAGCCACGCTCGAGGACCCGCTTCGGGTCGAGCGCGCGCAGTCGGTCGGCGAGGGCGTCGATCCGCCGGTCCTCGGACCGGGCCAAGCGACCGACCGAGACGGCGATCGCATCGCGACGGGTGTCGAGTACCACCACGGCGTCGCGGACGGCACGAGTGCCGAGCTCCTCCGCTCGACCCCGGTGCCGCTCGAGCAGGGCAAGGTCGCGCACGAGCGCGCGCGGTGCCGCCCGGCGCGTCCGGTGGGAGCACGCAACCAGCTCGCGCTCGGCGATCGCCCATCCTGACCGCGCGCGATGGACGACACCGCGAGACAACCGATCGAGCCGGCTCACGAACTCGCCAACCCGTTCGACCAGCGACTGCGCGCACGCGGTCGGCGTCTTGCACGCCGAGTGGGCGACCTCGTCGGCGATGGTGCGGTCGACCTCGTGGCCGATGCCGGTGAGCACGGGCACGGGCATGGCGGCGATCTGCCGCGCCACCGCCTCGGCGTCGAACGCCGCCAGATCCGAGCGCGCCCCGCCGCCGCGCACGATCACCACCGCGTCGAGGGCCTCGGCGACGCGGGCGAACCGGCGCAGCGCCCACACGACCCGGCGCGGCGCGTTGGCACCTTGGACCCGGACGTCGCACAG
>JAPSGP010000494.1 GCA_031177445.1 Acidimicrobiia bacterium | reverse complement strand
GGGCACGGGGGAGTGGACGCTCACCTGCAACCACCAGATGCCGGGCGTGGGGGCGATCTGGATGGCGCCGGCGCTTCGAGTGGGCATCGACAAGCTGCGCTTCGTCACCCACGACATCGGGGGCGGTTTCGGGAACAAGATCTGCCTGCACCCGCAGTACGTCGTCCTCTGTCTCATGGCCCGCAAGCTGGGGCGGCCGGTGCAGTGGACCGAGTGGCGCACGGACCAGCACACGGCCAACGCGCACGGCAACGAGCGAACCTTCCTCGACGTCGAGGTCGGCGTGATGGCGGACGGGACGATGACCGGCTTCAAGGTGCGCGCGCTCGACGACTGCGGCGCGTTCCCGCGCTACGAGCCGCTCGGCTGCATCATCTGGGCGCAGGTGACGCCGGGGATGTACGGCTGGCGCAACATCCGGGTCGACTTCACGCAGGTCTGCACGAACAAGTCGCCGGTGTCGCCCAACCGCGGCTACTCGCGGATGCAGCATCTCTGGCTGACGGAGCGGATCGTCGACATCGTCGCCCACGAGCTCGGCTTCGATCCCGTGGAGATGCGCAAGCGCAATTACGTGAAGGCCGACCAGATGCCGTACGAGACGCCCAACGGCTGCGTGTACGACTCGGGCGACTACGCGGCCGCGCTCGACATCGCCCTCGACCTGATCGACTACGGATCGATCGAGGAGCGCCGGAAGAAGGCGGCCGAGCGCGGCAAGCTCCTCGGCGTGGGCATCGGCTCCACGCTCGACTCGGGGACGAACAACTTCGGCCAGTCGACGCTCCTGAACCCGGAGCTCCAGTTCTCGGGGAACAACGAGGCCGCTTCCGTGAAGCTCGACATCTTCGGCGAGGTCGTGGTGACGCTCGGCACCGTCCCGCAGGGGCAGGGCCACGAGACGACGGCTGCCCAGGTCGTCGCCGACATCCTCGGCTGCTCGCCCGACCAGGTGAACGTGCGCCGCGGCCACGACACGTGGTTCAACTCGCACGCGGGCTTCTCTGGCACGTACGCGAGCCAGTTCGCGTTCACCGGCCTCGGTGCGGTCAAGGGCGCGGCGGAGCTCCTGCGCGAGGAGATGGTGCAGCTGGCCGCGGCCGTGCTGCAGGCGCCGGAAGAGGCGATCGAGCTCGCCGAAGGCATGGCCAGGATCAAGGACGGCCCGGAAGAGGCCGCGCTCCCGTTCATGGCGCTCGGCGCGATCGTGAACGCGAACAACGCCTTCCTGCCGCCCGACTTCAACCCGACGCTCAACCACCGCTACGTCTGCCGGCCGTACTTCGGGGTGGTGGACACGGAGAAGAAGACCGGGCAGCTCACGCTGACGTATGCGACGCAGATCCACGCGGCGGTCGTCGAGGTCGACCAGGAGACGGGAGAGGTCGAGATCGTCGACTACGCCGCCGTCGACGACTGCGGCGTCCGCATCAACCCGCAGATCGTCGAGGGGCAGGTGCACGGCGCGACCGCCCATGCGATCGGCGCGGCGCTCTCGGAGGCCTTCGTCTACGACGAGGACGGCACGCTGCTCACGTCCAACTTCTACGACTACCACGTGCCCCACGCCATGGACATGCCCCCGCTCAAGACTGGCGCGATGGAGTCACCGTCCCCCGTTGCGCCGCTCGGCGCGAAGGGCATGGGCGAGGGCGGCGGCGGCGGGATCCACTGCATCTGCGCGGCGATCCAGGACGCGCTCGGGCCGGCCGGGAAGCCGATCGTCTCCACGAGCTGCAACCCGCCGCATCGGGTGTGGGCAATGCTCCGAGATCCCGAGGCGACCCGCCGCGTAGAGGTGACCTCGAAGTGATCGTGAAGGGCACGAAGGAGCTGTCCGCGTCACGCGACACCGTGTGGGAGGTCGTGAACTCGCCCGAGGAGATGGCGAACCTCATGCCCGGCGTCGAGAGCTTCGAGCTCGTGGACGAGCGGCACTGGACGGCGAAGGTCAAGGTCCCGCTCGGGCTCGGCGGCCTCAAGATGACGATCAACTTCGAGAAGCTCGAGGAGCGGGCGCCGGAGTTCGCCTCGATGCGCGCGAGGGGTCAGGGCGTCGGCGCGCTCATGGACATGACGACGTCCTTCACGCTCAACGAGGCGGGTGGCGGCACGTCCATGGACTGGGAGGCGGACGTCAAGATCGCGGGCCCGGTCGGCGCGATGGGCCAGCGCGTGCTGCAGCCGATCGTCAACCAGCAGGTCTCCGACGTGCTCACTGCGCTCGAGAAGCGCGTTCAGGAGGCAGCCGGCTCGTCGCCCGGAGGCGCCGAGCAGGGGATCCACCCCGCCTCGCCCGAGGCGTACGAGCCCGAACCCGAGGGCCCGACGCAGTCGGCCTGAGCGCTACGGGGGTCCAGCGCCCCCGCACAC
>JAPSGP010000211.1 GCA_031177445.1 Acidimicrobiia bacterium | reverse complement strand
CCTTGCGTGGCCAAAGTCCGGAGGAGCACCGATGCGGTACGAGCGGCCTGCGATCGAGGAACGAGTCGCGGTGGAGGCATTGCTCGGCCGTCCCGGGATCTCCGGCGGCGGCGGCGATCTTCAACCGGTCTGGCGTCGGCGCGAGCGTCGTGACGACACGTCTTCCGCAGAGCGGGGTTGAGAGGAGGCGACGACCGATGCGCTACGAGCGACCGGTGATCGAGGAACGCATCGACGTGAGAGCATTGCTTGGCAATGGCCAGATCTCGGGCGGCGCTGGTGACATCGCCATTCAGCCCATCTGGCGCCCGGCACGTTCCGATCACGGGCTCGACGACACCGCGGATCGTTGAACGGGACACAGGGAGGACCGATGCGCTACGAGCGACCGGCGATCGAGGAACGCATCGACGTGCGGGCGTTGCTCGGCATAGCCCAGCCCTCGGGCGTCGCCGGTGATTCGGCCGGCGTACAGCCGATCTGGCGCTCGGCGACGCGTCGCGAGGACCCCACCGAGGACTGATCTCCCTCGGAATCGGAGCTGCGGCCACCCGCCACTGAGTCGACCGCTCGGATCGAAGTCGATCGTCGTACCTTCGTCGCCGCGGTTCGCGCCTGGTGCCCCCAGCGCATCCCGCACCGGTTGCGCGGCCATCCGCTGCTGGATCGAGAGGTCGTCGCCGGCCTCACCGCTGAGGTCGCCCCGGCCGAGGTCACGCACCATCGCGGCGACCTCCCCCTACTCCTGCCGCGCGGCGACGCACCGGCGCTGGACCTCGACCCCGGCACGGTTGCGCGGGAGATCTCGGAGAACGGGTGCTGGCTGCGCGTGGGGAACCTGCAGGTCATCCCGGCTTGGGATGCGCTCCTTCGGGAGTGTCTCGTCGATATCGGCGAACACGTTGATGCGCGGGCGCAGGTCTTCGTCGCGTCCCCGGGTGCGGTCACGCCGGCGCACTTCGACACGTACCACAACCTGCTGCTCCAGATCGACGGCACCAAGGAGGTGTCGATCGGCAGCTTCACGGAGCCCCGCGATGCTCAGCGTGAGATCTCTCGCCACTTCGGCCGCGAGCGGGAAAACCTCCGGGTTCTGCCAACGGAGGTGTCGAGCTTCGTGCTCGAGCCAGGAGATGGCCTCTACATCCCTCCGTACGCGTTCCACTGGGCGCGAGCTGGCGACGGAGTTTCGCTCGCCTTGTCGTGCAACTTCTCCGACCGGGCGAGTGAGCGCGCCCGCCTCGTCCACGTGTGCAACGACCGTCTACGCCGGCTGGGCATCGACGCGGCTCCCCCAGGTCGCTCGCGCCTCCGCGACGGAGTAAAGGTTGCGATGCTTCGGTCGTGGCGCACAACTCGCGAGCTCGCACAGCCTGTTGTGAGCGCTCGAAGGAGGGTGCGCCAGCTCTGGTCGTGATTCGGCACGCGATCGCTCAGAAGCTCCGGAGCGCTCTGTCGCGCTCGCGCCGCTACGACCGCTCGGGCGCCGTTTCGTCGCCGTCGGGGGCAGACCGCCAGATCGGTTGGAAGTCCCCGCCGCCGCCCGAGATCGAGGCCACGAGCAGCGCGCGGACCGAGTAGCGGTGCTCGATCGCAGGACGTTCGTATCGCATGGGCTCTCCTCGAGGCGCTCCAGTCGTCGAACGGTAATCTGCCGCGGCGACCGGCACAACGATGCTCGATCGGGCCGACCATGAGCAGTGCGACCGACCTCTACCGCATGACCCCACTCGAGGTGGCGGCGGGGCAGATCATGGGGCCCAGCGGGTGGCCGCCCGAGCGTCCGACGTTCGGGCGCGGCCCCCGTGCCGCGCTCGAGGATGCGATCCTCCCCGCGCTCTCGAACTCGCCGTGTCTGATCAGCTTCTCGGGCGGCCGCGACTCGAGCGCGATCCTCGCGGTCGCGACCCACCTCGCTCGCCGTCACGGGCTGCCCGCGCCGGTCCCGATCTCGTATCGCTTCGTCGACGTGCCGAGCACCGAGGAGTCGGAGTGGCAAGAGCTGCTGGTACGTCACCTCGAGCTCGACGACTGGGAGCGCTTGGTGCTGCGCGACGAGTTCGATCTCGTGGGCCCGCTCGCGGCGCGGCTTCTCCAGCGCTTCGGCCTCGTCTTCCCGCCGCACGCCCACTTCCAGCTGCCGCTGTTCGAAGCCGCAGCGGGCGGCACGCTCGTCACGGGTCAGGGCGGCGACGAGCTGTTCGGCCCGCGGCGAGCCACCCGGTTGTCGACCGTCACCTGGAACCGGCAGGCACCGTGGCGTACGGCAAGTCGCCTCGTGCTGGAGCAGGCACCGGCACCGGTTCGACGCCGCCTCCATCGCCGACGGTTCGAGAGTGCTGCGAACCAGTTCCGGCTGCGCTGGTTGCGCCCAGACGCACGAGCGGCCGTACTCGACCACTGGGCCGACTGGATCGCCAGCGAGCCGCTGCCCTACCGGCGCTACCTGCGATGGTGTACCGGATGGCGCGGGCGCGACATCGCGTTCGCGACGTTTGACGCGGTTGCCGCGGAGTACGGCGTGCGTCTCGTGCACCCACTGCTCGATCCGACGTTCGTGTCGTCGCTGCGGACGTTCGGGTGGCGTGGGCCCGCGGATCGCACCGACGCGATGCGGCGACTCTTCTCGGACGTCCTTCCGACCGCTGCTCTGAATCGCACGAGCAAGGCGACGTTCGGCGGGGCGATGTTCTCCGAGCACAGCCGGGCCTTCGTCCGTAGCTGGACCGGTGACGGCCTCGACGACCATCTCGTCGACGCCGACGTGTTGCGTTCCGTCTGGTCGGAGGCCGATCCCGCGCACGGCACGCACGTGCTGGTGCAGAGCACGTGGCTGGCGACGCAGCCGCGGCCGGCCGGGACCCCAGCACGTCTCGGTCGTACCTAGGACGCGCGCCCCGATGGACGCGGCACTGCTCGACCAGTCGATGGGGCTCGCGCTCGAGGAGGCGCGTGCCGCGGCCGCCCACGACGACGTGCCCATCGGTGCGGTGGTGGCTCGTACCGGGAGCGGCGAGGTGCTGGCCCGGCGGCACAACGAGCGGGAACTGGCCCAGGACCCGACTGCGCACGCGGAGGTGCTCGCGCTGCGCGACGCGGCCGAGAAGCTCGGGACCTGGCGACTCGACGGCTGCACGCTCGTCGTGACGCTCGAGCCCTGCCCGATGTGCGCTGGCGCAGCCTGGGCGGCTCGAATCGATGCGGTCGTCTTCGGCGCCGCCGATCCGAAGGCGGGCTCGCTCGGCAGCCTCTACAACCTCGCCGTCGACCCCCGCCTCAATCACGAGCTCACGGTGATCGACGGCGTGCGCGCCGCCGAGTGCGGCGCGCTGCTCACCACGTTCTTCGCCGACCGGCGTCGCCGCTGACCGGAACGTGGCGTCAGACGGGGTCGACGATCTCCTTGCTCACGAGCTGGGTCGTGGGCGTCGAACCGATCTGGCCGTCGCGTCGCAGCTCCTGCACCGCCGCGACCGGGTCGGGGTCGCCGAACAGGTCGTGGTCGTCGTAGTCGGAGGGGCGGCCGGTGGCGTCCTGTGCCCACCACGACGCCTCGAGCGCGATCCCGTTTGGGTCGGTGAAGTAGACCGAGCGCACGAACCCGTGGTCGACCACTTCCGTGCACTCACATCCGGCTTCGGCAAGGCGCTTCTGGAGGTCGATCAGCGCCTGCTCGTCAGGCAGGTTGAACGACAGGTGATCGAACTGGATCGGCCGCGACGGCGGCGCGCCCGCGGGCTTGGCGAACGTCCCGATCCCCTGAACTTCGAAGAACGCGATGGTGTTCTGCGGACCGAGCTCGAAGAAGTAGTGCCGCATCGGGCCCGCCATCGTGGTCGCAACCAGGCGCATGCCGAGCACGCCGTGGTAGAAACGCACGGTCCGGTCCATGTCGGGCGTGACCATCGCGAGGTGGTTGATGCCCCGCCAGTAGGGCCCCTCGGACTTCGGCGCCATGTCGGTTCCCCTTTCGCTGCCCCAGTCGGGCGCTCGCCCCGCCTCGGTAAAATCTCACCCGGAGGGATGCGAGAGCGGCCGAATCGGATGGTCTCGAAAACCATTGTGCCTCCGGGCACCGTGGGTTCAAATCCCACTCCCTCCGCCACCGGCCTGCAAACGTGGGCGGGCTGACGCGCACACGCGACGGCCTGCCCGCGTTCAGGTCTACCCGGGCTGCGGCGGCTAGGCGACGCCCTCTCGCAGACCCAGGCGGGTGAAGAGCTCCCGGGTCGCGGTCGAGCGGTTCAGCGTGTAGAAGTGCAGGCCGGGCGCGCCCCCCTCCAGGAGCTCCTGGCACAGCTTCGTCGCCTCCTGCATCCCGACCTCGCGCACCGCGGCGGGGTCGTCCTCGACCGCGTGCAGCTTGTCGCTCAGCCACGTCGGGAACTCGGATCCCTGAAGCTGCGCCATGCGCTTGATCGAGTTGATGTTGGTGACAGGCATGATCCCCGGCAGCACCGGCTTCGTGACACCGTGCGCGTGCAACCCTTTGACCAGGTCGAAATAGTGCGACGCCTCGAAGAAGAACTGCGTGATCGCGAAGTCGGCGAGCTCGAGCTTCTTCGCGGTCCAGTATCGGTCGCTCTCGCGGGTGGGCGACTTCGGGTGCGGCTCAGGGTGCGCGGCGACCCCAACGGAGAAGTCGCCGATCTCGCGGACGAGCTCGACGAGCTCGCGCGCATAGTGCAACTCGCCCGGCGGCAGGTCGAGGTCGGCGGGCGGGTCGCCGCCGAGCGCGAGAACGTTCTCGATGCCGGCGTCGCGGTAGTGGGTGACGACCTCGACGAGCTCGGCTCTGGTGTGGGCCGCGCATGTGAGGTGCGCCATAGGCGTCATCCCGGTGTTGCGCAGGATGTCGACGACGATCTCGTGCGTGCGCTCGCGGGTGGTGCCGCCCGCGCCGTAGGTGACCGACACATACGACGGTCCGAGCGGTTCGAGCTCGACGAGGGTCCGGCGCAGCGTCTCCTCGGCCTCGGTCGTCCGCGGCGGGAAGAACTCGAACGAATAGCTGCGCCCCCGGGTGAGGACATCGGAGATCTTCGTCATTGGGCGGAAAGCGTACGTTCGGAGATCGCATCGAGGCGAACGCAATCTCGCATAAGGTCCGGCGAGCCGACCGGGGGAACATGCAGTTTCGAATCGACCAGCAGATCGCGGCCCGGCTCGCCGACGTCGAAGCGGCGCTGCTCGACGCCGAGTTCGTCGCCGCAACTGCGACGCTTCCCCAATTGGGCAAGCCCGAGGTGCTCGAGCAGCAGCGCGACGGGGACCACGTCTTACAGCGTGTGCGCTACCACTTCGTCGGGCAGCTGTCGTCGGCAGTCACCCGGGTGGTCGATCCGGATCGACTGAGCTGGGTCGACGAAGCGCGCTACGACCTGGCGACGCACACGCAGCAGCACCGCATCGCGCCCGACCACTACGGCGACCGGCTCGAAGCTTCCTACGACGTCACCCTGACGGGGGCAGGCGAGCACACGCGGCGCCTCGCCACGGGTGAGCTCAAGGTGCACGTGCCGCTCGTCGGCGGGCGAGTCGAGCGCGCCATCGTCGGCGGCATCACCGAGCACGCCGACGCCGAAGCCGAACTGCTCGGCACCTGGATCGCCGGCAGGCGGACTTGACGGGACGCCGGCCGGCGCCGTGCGCTGGAACACCCGCCAGGCGACGACATTCTGATCGGCGCGACTTCGCAACCTGGTCGTGATCGAATCGCAAGGCCACGGCGACAGACTGCGGTAGGAGGCCTCGAGACCCGCCGCAACGGGCGGTTCGCGGCACCAGAGGTTTCGTACTCGTACGGCACCGTGGTCATCGAATCACTTGGGAGAGCGCTCATGTTGGATCTGTCGCTCGGCGCAG
>JAPSGP010000493.1 GCA_031177445.1 Acidimicrobiia bacterium | reverse complement strand
GGCGATCGTCGTGCTCGACGAGGGTGACGAAGCGCTGAAGGAGGAGCGGGCACCGGCGTGGCACGCACGCGAGCTCGCGCGGGAACGAACTCGCCGAACCGGCGCGCGCTTGACGATGGTGAGCCCGACCCCGACGGTCGATGCCGAGATCGCGGCGTCCGCCGTCGCTCGACCGTCACGGGCGACGGAGCGGCGCGGGTGGCCACGCCTGGCGGTCATCGATCGTCGCGAGGCCGCGCCCGGACGCAGCCTGCTGTCCGACGAGCTTGCTGGGCATGCTCACACTGCACTCGAACGCGGCGCCCACGTCGTGTGCGTGTTGAACCGCAAGGGCCGGGCGCGCCACCTCACGTGCCGGAACTGCGGGCACGTCGCGCAGTGCGAAGTGTGCGGTGCGGCGGTGGTCGAGGGTGAGGACGATCTCGTGTGCCCGCGCTGCGGTGCGGTACGCCCGCCCGTCTGCCTCAACTGTCATGGGACGCGCTTCGTGCGGCGCCGTCCCGGCGTCAGCCGCATGCGCGACGAGCTGGCGGCGCTGCTCCCGCGCGCCACGGTCGCCGAGGTGACGGGCGGATCGGCACCTGATCTTGCAGCTGCTCAGGTGCTCGTCGGCACGGAGTCGGTGTTGCACCAGGCGCGAGCTCAGCGCGTGCGGGTCGAGCTGGTGGCGTTCCTCGAGTTCGACCAGGAGCTGCTCGCGGCCCGCTTCCGCGCCGCCGAGCAGGCGCTGTGGTTGCTCGTCCGGGCGGCCCGGCTCGTCGGCCCGCGCGACGGGCCCGGGGTCGTACTGGTACAGACCCGGGTGCCCGAGCACGAGGTGATCGTGGCCGCGCGATCCGCCGATCCGATCATGGTCGCCGGGAGCGAGCGAGCGCGGCGCGAGGCGTTGCGGTTCCCGCCGTTCGGTGGCCTCGCCGAGGTGAGCGGTGAGCCGGCTGCGGTGGAAGCGGCGTGTGCGGCGCTCCGAACGGCACCGCCGTTGACGGTGTCGGGGCCGAGCACGTCCGCGCGGTCTGCGTTCGCGCTGGTCCAGGCACCGTCGGCCGACGCGCTGGCCGACGCGTTCGCGAGCATCGACCTCACCGCGGCTCGCGCGCAGGGGCGGTTGCGGGTCGAGGTGGAGCCGTCGCGTATCTGAAGCTCGTCGGGGCTCGAAATCTCGACTGGTACCCTCGATTCGTGGCCACGTTTCCGATCCGGCTGTTCGGCGATCCGGTGCTGAAGCAGCGCGCGCGGAAGGTGGAGGAGATCGACGGCGGCCTGGCCACGCTCGTCGACACGATGTACGACACCATGGATGAAGCGGCCGGCCTGGGTCTCGCCGCGCCGCAGGTCGGGGTGCAGAAGCGGCTCTTCACCTACGAGATCGAGGACAGCGGGCCGAGCGTGATCGTGAACCCCGAGATCGTCGAATCGTCGGGGGAGTGGGTCTACAACGAGGGCTGCCTGTCGGTCCCCGGCCTGCAGTTCGAGATCGTCCGGCCGCGGTTCGTCACTCTGCGAGGGCTCGATCTCGACGGCAACGAGACCGTGATCGAGGCCGACGAGCTGCTCGCCCGGTTGTTCCAGCACGAGATCGACCACCTCGACGGCGTGCTCCTGCTCGACCGGCTCGAGCCCGCCGAGCGCAAGCAGGCGCTGCGGGCCATCCGCGAGCACGGGCTGAACGGCGCGTCTCACCGCGGGCCCAACGCGCTGTAACGGCGCGGCGCCGGTGCGCGTCGTCTACCTCGGGACGCCCGCCGACGCGGTGCCGCCCCTGCGCGCCCTGGTCGATGCGGGATACGACGTTGCGTTGGTGATCACTCAGCCGGACCGCCGGCGTAGCCGTGGGCACGGCACCGACCCCAGCCCGGTGAAGGAGGCAGCCGAAGAGCTCGGGTTGCCGGTCGCGACCCCGGTCAAGGCGCGCGAAGTCGTCGACGACGTCCGCGAATCGGGCGCCGAGCTCGGCGTGACCGTTGCGTTCGGCCAGCTGTTGCCGAAATCGCTCCTCGACGCGCTGCCGCTCGGCTTCGTCAACCTCCACTTCTCGCTGCTGCCGCGCTGGCGGGGGGCGGCGCCGGTCGAGCGCGCCATCCTGGCCGGGGACACCGAGACCGGGGTGTGCCTGATGCGGATCGACGAGGGCCTCGACACCGGCCCGATGTACGCGTCGCGCTCGAGCCCGATCACCCCGGACGAGTCGGCGGGCGAGTTGCACGAGCGGCTGGTCGCGCTCGGCACCGAGCTCCTGCTCGAGACGTTGCCGGTGATCGCAACGATCACGCCCGACGAGCAGGTCGGCGAACCCACCTACGCAGACAAGCTCACCGTGGACGAGTTCCGCATCGACTGGTCGCGACCTGCCGACGAGATTCATCGGCTGATCCGGGCGGGCAACCCCC
>JAPSGP010000040.1 GCA_031177445.1 Acidimicrobiia bacterium | reverse complement strand
GAGTACCAGCTGACGATGATGAACGTCTTCCATGCCGGCGACGGGAACCTGCATCCGCTCATCGTGTTCGACCAACGACAGCCGGGCGTCTGGGAGCGTGTGCACGCAGCCGGCGACGCGATCCTGCGCGCCTGCGTCGACGCCGGGGGCGTGCTGTCCGGAGAGCACGGCATCGGGCTGGAGAAGCGAGAGGCCATGCCGATGGTGTTCACGCCCGACGATCTCGACGCCCAGGCGCGGCTCCGTGATGCGTTCGATCCGTCGGGGCGGGCCAATCCGCGCAAGGTGCTGCCGAGTGGCAGTCGCTGCGGCGAGTTGCAGCGGATTCCCGAGGGCGCATGGGTGTGATGGTGGTGTCAACCGTGGACACGCTCGGCGAGCTCCGGGAGGTCGTCGCCAATGCCGACGTGGTGCTGGCCGTCGGGGCACGGACCCACTGGGAGGTCGGAAACCCACCGGATGCCGGGACCGAAGTGCACGTGCCCTCCGGCGTGATCAGCTACGACCCGGCGGAGTTGACGGTCACGGCGGGTGCCGGGCTCACGGTGGGCGAGCTCGATCAGGTGCTGGCCGAGTCAGGGCAGGAGTGTCCGCTCGACCCCGGTTCCGAGCGCGCGACGCTCGGGGGGACACTCGCCGCCGGCCTGTCGGGGCCGCGCCGGCTGCGGCATGGCCCGCTGCGCGACCGGCTGCTCGAAGTGCGGTTCCTGGCTGCCGACGGGCGCGAGGTCAAAGGTGGCGGCCCGACGGTGAAGAACGTCACCGGCTACGACCTGCCGCGGCTGCTCGTCGGCTCCCTCGGCACGATCGGCGTGATCACGCGCGTCACGCTGCGGTGCCAGCCGCGCCCGCGGGCGACCCAGTGGGCCGCGACAGTGGACGACCCGTTCGTTACCCGCCGCCGCCTCTTCCGACCGTCGTGCATCGCGTGGGACGGTCGTGCGACACGCGTCCTGCTCGAGGGGCACCCGGACGACATCGCGGCCGAACAGGAGGCCGCCGGTCTCGAGCCGGTCGACGCCGGGCCGGTTTGGCCCGCCGGGCCACACCGGGGCCGGGCCTCGGTTCGACCGGACCGGCTGCACGAGCTCGGGATCGCGCTGGACGGGCTCGGCGGGGTGGACTGGCTTGCCGAGGTCGGCGTCGGCACCGTGCACGTCGGTGTCGAGGAGCCCGATCTGCTGGTCGCGGCCCGGGCCGCGGCCGCCGGGGTCGGAGGCTGGTTGCTGCGTGAGCAGGGCGCGCCCGGTGTCGACGGATTCGGGCGGTCGTTGCCGAACGCCGGCATCACCCGGCGCGTCCGCGACGCGTTCGATCCCACCGGGAAGCTCTCACCCGGCCGGCTGCCGGTCGACGGTGCGGCGTGAGCCCGCTCGCACTCGACGAAGACGAGCTGGTGGCGTGCGTCGCGTGCGGGCTCTGCCTCCCGCATTGCCCGACATATCGGGTGACGGGCCTCGAGACGGCATCGCCTCGCGGGCGCATCGCGGCGATGCAGGCCGTGCAGCTCGGGGGCGCGCCGATGGACGCAACCTTCGAGCGCTACATGGAGGAGTGCGTCCAGTGTCGCGGGTGCGAGCCTGCGTGCCCGTCCTCGGTTCAGTTCGGTCATCTCATGGAGGGCGCCCGCGAGGCGCTGCACGACGAGCGCCGCCGGGAACGGCCGTGGCCACGACGCCTGGCCGAATGGCTCGGGCTCCGGCTCGTGCTTCCGCGCCACTGGCTGCTCATCTTGCTGTCGATCTTCGCCGGGGTCGGGCAGCGCTTGCATCTCGTTCCGTCACGCTTGGGCCTGCCGCCGATCTCGCTCCGCTCGCTCCGAAGCCGCCTGCGGGCGCCGGCCGCAGCGGGCACTGGTGACGTCTACCTCTTCACCGGATGCGTCATGGACGCCTGGCAGCGGGAGACCCACCGGGCCGCGCTGCGAGTCATGGAGGCAGCCGGCGCGAGCCCGGCACTCGCCGGCTCGGGATCCGACTGTTGCGGCGCGTTGCATGCGCATGCCGGACGGATGCACGAGGCGCGCCGGTTGGCGAGGCGGGTGGTCGCGTCGATGCCCGGCGATGCGCCGGTCGTCGTCGACAGCGCCGGGTGCGGCGCGGCGATGAAGGGCTACGGGCGCCTGCTCGGCACTCCGGATGCGGCGGCGTTCGCTGCCCGCGTGCGCGATTTTTCCGAATGGTTGATCGAGCAGCCGGACCTCGCACTGCGCCCGACCGGGCGCGCGGTCATTGTCCAGGACGCCTGCCATCTGCGACACGTGCAGCGAGCCGCGCCGTCCGTGCGAACCGCGTTGGCGCCCGCGTACCGGACCGTCGACACCGACGACGACGGCCTGTGCTGTGGTGCCGGGGGTGCCTACAGCGTGCTGCAGCCGGGGCTGGCGAGCGAGATCCGCGACCGCAAGGTGGCCGCGATCCGGCAAGCCGCCGGGGACGACCCGGCCCCGGTCGTGGTCTCGGCCAACCCCGGGTGCGCCATGCACCTCGCCGCCGCCGGCCTCGACGTACGTCACCCCGCCGACCTGTTGGCCGATGCGCTCGATGACTGACGCCACCGACGACATCACCGAGCAGCTGCGCGCGATCGAAGACCGGCTGCGCGATCTCGCGTTCGATCGCCTGCGGGATGCGGCTGCCGGTGACGAAGATGCCAAGCAAGCCGAGAAGCGGTTGCAGCAGGCGCGACGTGCGGTCGAGCGAGCGATCCGTGCGCTGGGGGGGCAGCCCGACACGTGGGGCTGAACCGCGGGGCGAGACGCCTCCCATCCCCGGCATCGTCAGGTGCCCGCCTCTAGACTCCGGTCCATGAGTCGAGGAGATGAACCCCGTCAGTACGTCGCCCCCGCGATCGAGGAGCGCACGCGGGTGAGCGCGCTGATGACGCCTCCGATCTCGGGCCCGCTTCCGCCGAGCCCGATCTGGCACCGGTCTGGTTCCAAGCAGCGCGACCGCGCGCGCCACGACTCCGGGTCGCGGCACTAACCCTCAGCGTCGAACGAAGCGCAGTTCGACGCCGGCGTGGACGGCCGCGGCATGCGATGCCTGCATCTCCGTGTGCCGGGCCAGTTCCAGATTGAAGCCGGAGCCCAGGACGTCCTGCACGAGGGCGGCTTTCGCGTCCGGTGACGGGTCGGTTTCGTTGCTCCAGATGCGCATGAGGTAGAGGAGCCGGCTCCCCGGGGCGGTCAGAGCGCGAAGGTTGGCGCCGTACCTCGGGCGCACCTTCAGAGCCAGCTGGTGCAGGCAGCCGAGATCGAGCACGACATCGTACGGTTGGTCGACCCGCATCGGACGCCCGACGTTGACTCGTTCGAAGCGCAACCCGTCGACGCCGGCGTGCAATTGCCGTGCTCGCTTCAGCGCCGCGCTCGAAACGTCGACACCGAGCACGCGGTGGCCGAGGCCGGCAAGCCACGCCGCCGTGTGGCCGAGGCCGCAGCCGAGGTCGATCGCCGACGATCTCGTCGGGATCCATCCAGACTCGAGCGCCTCGCGCACCTGCGGGCGCGGGCCTTCTTCGAGCCATGCCGGGCGCTTGTCGGCGTTGCGCCACTGCATCTCCCACCGCAAGCGTTTCCGCATGCGCGCGATGGTTCGTCGCACCGGTCTCCCCTGATCGCGTTGCAGGAGCGTAGTGAGGGAGTCGCCAAGTGCCGAGCGACCCTTGACTATCCTGCGCGCTTCATGGCTGCGGGCAGGCTCGTCGTCATCGGGGGCGGGATCGCCGGCAGCTTCGCCGCATACTTCCTCGCCCGCGCCGATGTCGAGGTGACGCTGATCGAGCGCGACGAGATCGGTGTGCACGCCTCCGGCAACAACCCCGGCGGCCTCAATCCCCTCTACGGTGCCGGCATCCCTGGTCCACTCCAGGACCTGGCACTCGAGGCGTTCCACCTCCATCTCGACCTCTGGCACGAGATCGGTCGTCTCTCGCAGCTCGATTTCGCCGCCCGCCGAAACAAGCGGCTGAACCTCGCCTTCGAAGACGCCGACTTCGCCCTGCTCGAGCGGATGAAGGAGAACTACGACGCCCACACCGGGTTCTCAGCGCGCTGGGTCGAGCGCGACGAGCTCTTGGAGATCGAGCCGAGATTGCATCCCGACGTCGCGCGCGGTTTGTGGGCGGAGGGCGACGCCAAGGTCGACGGCGCCGCGTACACGCGCGCGGTCGCCCGAGCGGCCCAGGAACGGGGCGCGGCGGTCGTCACCGGTGACGTCGATGGCCTCGAAACGCGAGACGATCGCGTGACCGGAGTGCACGTGGGATCGGAGCTCATGCCGTGTGACGGCGTCGTGATCGCGACCGGCCCCTGGTGCGGGAGGCCGGCGCGCTGGCTCGAGCGATCGCTGCCGGTGGAGCCGGTCAAGGGCGAGATGCTGCTCGTCGAGCTCGACGGAGGAGTCCTCCCGACCGATCTGGCATGGCGGGACGTCGGCGTGTACCAGGCCGCCGCCGACCAGGTGTGGCTCGGCGGGACCGAGGATCACGTGGGCTTCGACCGAGAGATCAGCGAGGCAGCGCGCGCGTCCATCGTCGAGCGAGCGGGGCGGGTGATGCCGGCGATGGTGAACGCACGCGTGCTGCACCAGACCGCGGGGTTGCGGCCAGTCACGCCGGATGGGATGCCCGTTGTCGGCGCCAGCGACGGTTGGAGCAATGTGTGGGTCGCCCTGGGCGGCGGGCGCAAGGGCATGTTGTTCAGCGCCGCGATGGGAGCCGCGATCGCGGACCTCGTCACCGCGGGCAGCACGAAGCTCTCTGTCGAACCGTGCTCCGGCGAGCGCTTCGCGGTCGAAGCGACGGCTGTCGACGTCGGCTGATGAGCACGACGCGGCGCCCGAGTCGCACCTTCGGGGGCGCCCGCTTCCACACGTTCTGCACCGGGTGTCACCAGGTGCACGACGAGGGCTTCACGCCGTTCTGCCCCGACTGCGGGAGCATGACGGACGTCGACTACGACCTGGCGGCGGTCGAGCTGTACGAGTCCGACGACCCGTATGTCCGGTACCGCGACCTGCTGCCGGTGCACGACCGCACGCTTCTGCCGGAAGGCGCTCGCTTCACGCCGACCGTGCACGCGACTCGTCTCGGCGAGCGGGTCGGCATGCCGTGGCTGTACCTGAAGGACGAGACCACCTTGCCCACGGGCACGACCAAGGATCGCATGGCCGGCGTAGGGCTCGCCTATCTGCACGAGGGTGGGGTCGAGGGCTTCTGCACGTCCTCGACCGGCAACAGCTCGACCTCGTACGCGCACGCCATCGGCCGTGTCCCCGGGATCACGATGTTCATGTTCACCGCGGCCCAGTTCGCCGACCGTCTCCACGCGCCCGACAGCGACCAGATCGTCAACTTCCTGTTGCGCGATGCGACGTTCGTCGAGGCCTTCGATGCCGCACGCGACTTCGCCACCGCCAACGGGCTGACCTCGGAGCGGGGCTTCTTCAACCCGGGTCGCCGGGAGGGGCTCAAGATGGCCTGGCTCGAGGCGGCCGACCAGGTGCCGCGGGCGATCGACTGGTACGTGCAAGCGGTGTCGAGCGCGATGGGGGTGTACGGGGTGAGTCGCGCCGCCGAGGAACTTCTCGGTCTCGGTCGCATCGACCGGCTTCCCCGGCTCGTGTGTGTCCAGCAGGAGACGTGCGCGCCGATGGTGTCGGCGTGGACCGCCGGTTCGGACTGCATTCGTCCCGAGGACATCGTCGAGCGACCGGTGGGCATCGCCAAGCCGATCCTGCGCGGCAACCCGTCGGCGGCGTACCCGCCGGTGCGCGAGCGCGTCGTGAAGACCGGCGGCACCTTCGTGGCGGTGAGCGAGCGGGAGATCCGAGAGGCGAGCCAGTGGGCCGAAGATGACGAAGGGATCAGCCCCTGCTTTGCCGCCGCCGCTGCTCTCGCCGGGCTCATCCGCCTGAGGCGGCGGGACGAGCTCGCGGCTGAGGACACGGTGCTGGTGAACCTCACGGGACGTGCGCGGTCCGAACCGCCGTCGTTCGGGAACGTGCGCTGGCTGAGGCGCGACGGCGAAGCGTGGGTTCCCGAAGACGACGCCACCGACCTGCCTCCGGCAGCCGAAGGGGTGCGGGTCTGAACCGTGCCTAACCGCCGATCGCTGACGCTCGTCGCCGCGCTCGAGGCGCAGGCCGAGCGCGCACACGAGCGACCCGCGGTCAGCGACGACCACAGCGCCCTGACGTACGGGGAGCTCGACGCGCGCGCGACTCGGGTCGCACACGAGGTCCGTCGGCGATGTGGACCGGCCATCGAACCTGTGGGTGTGCTGCTGCACCCGAGCGTGGACGCGGTGGTCGCGCTGTACGGCGTGATGAAGGCAGGCAAGATCGCGCTCCCCCTCGACAACACGTCGCCGAGGGACGCCGTGACCGAGGTACTCGATCACGCCGGCGCGCCCTTGACGATCACCGATCTCGAGGGACGGGGATTGCTGTCGCGAGGCGTCGAGGCGCTCGTGCCCTCCGAAGAGATCGAGTGGTCCGTCGACGACGACTCACCCGTCGATCGAACCGTCGGCGAGGAGGATCCTGCGACCCTCTACTACACGTCGGGGTCGACGGGACGACCGAAGGGTTTCATCGTCGAGCACGGCTCGCAGATGCGCGCGGTGCGCACGTGGTGCGCGCTGTACGGCCTGCAACCGTCCGATCGCCTCGCCCTCCTCTTCCACTACAGCTTCGGCGCGTCGCGCGTGAGCCTGTACAGCGCGCTGGTGAGCGGCGCCGAGCTGCGTGTCTACGACGCGCGCCGGGCCGCGATGACGATGGTGGCCCGCAAGCTGGACGAGGACCGCATCACGTTTGCCCACTGCAGCGCCTCACTCATGCGTTCCTTGCTCGCCCAACTCCCGGAGGGCTCCAACTATCCGGCGCTCCGGACGCTGGCGGTTGGCGCCGAAGGTCTTCACCAGCGCGACGTTGCCCAGTTCCGCCGGCACGTGTGGCGCGGAAGCATGCTTGCCTACACCTACGCCACCTCCGAGACCGGGCCCGTCAGCGCGCTCTTCGTCGACTCGGGAAAGGATCTTGGTGACGGGGCGCTACCCGTCGGCACGTTGCTTCCGGGGAAACGGGCGCGCATCGAGGCGCCCGACGAGGAGGGGATCGGCGAGATCCTCGTCGGTGGTGACGGTCTGGCGCGTGGCTACTGGCGTGACGGGTCGCAGACGGCGAAGAGCTTCGTCGCCGATCCCGGCGATCCGAACACGACCGTCTTTCGCACGGGTGATCGAGGCCGGCTCGGGCCCGACGGCATGCTCGAGCACCACGGCCGGATCGGCACGCTGGTGAAGGTGCGCGACTACAGCGTCGACCTCGCCGAAGTCGAGCGTGCGCTCCGCACCGTGGCGCCGATCGAGGAGGCTGCAGTTGTCCTGCACCAGGGTGCGCGGTCCCGGCTCGTGGCCTACGTGGTCCCCGCCGGCGCGAGCGTGCTCGAACCGGTGCAGTTGCGTGCACTGCTCGCGGACCGCCTCCCGCCCTACAAGATCCCCGCCATGTTCGTCGTGCTCGACGTGCTCCCGCGCACCGTGCGAGGCAAGGTCGATGCGGCCGCCCTTCCCGCGGTACCGGCCGGACGGCCGGCGGTGGCGTCTCCCTTCGTCGCGCCGTCCGATGAGCTCCACCAGGCGGTCGCCGCCGCCTGGGAGCAGGTCCTCGAGGTCAGCCCGATCGGGATCCACGACGACTTCGTCGAGCTCGGCGGCGACTCGCTCGCTGCGGTCGAGATCGTCGGCATGCTGCGAGACTCGCTCGACCGCGAGGTCCCGCTCGCAGTGTTCCTCGAGGCGCCGACCGTGGCGCAGATGGCAGAGCTGCTCCGGCGAGGCGGGGAGCAGCGGTTGGCTACGCCGTTGGTCGCGCTGCGAGAGGGTGGATCGCGGCCCCCGTTCTTCTGCGTGCATGGCGGTGGAGGCAACGTGCTGCTGTTCCGGGCGCTTGCCGAGCGCCTCTCGCCGGAGCAGCCCTTCTATGGACTCCAGCTCGTGGGCAGGTCGGCGCAGAAGGGCTTGGCCAGCGTCGAGCGTCTCGCGGCGGTGTACGTGGAGCAGATCCGCGACGCCCACCCTGAGGGAGCGTTCGTGCTCGGCGGCTACTCGTTCGGCGGCGCGGTCGCCTTCGAGATGGCATGCCAGCTCGAGGCGATGGGGAAGCCACCGGCGCTCGTCGTGATCATGGACACCGAAGCCCCCGCGGTCGTGCGGGCACGGCATGCGCGCAGGCGGCTGCACCGGCGCGTGGCGCGGCGGCTGTCGGACGCCACGACGTGGACCACGTGGAGCACGGGATGGCCGCGGTGGGGGGTTGGACAGTCACTGTTCACGAGAACCGGCGGACCGGAATGGCAGTGGATCGAACGGCTCGCGCAGCGAGCGATGAGCCGTTATCACCCGCGCGCCTACGGCGGCACGGTGCTGGTGTTGCGCACCACCCGGAAGGCGCGGCCGGACCATCTGGGATGGGCGCCCGTGGTCACCGGCCGGCTCGAGCTCGGCGAGCTCGAGGGCGGTCATCTCGTCATCCTGAAGCCGCCGCACGTGAACACGCTCGCCTGCCAGCTCGACGCGGTCCTGGCCGAGCTCGAGTCAGGCGCCGCCGCCAGCGGCAGCCCCGTCGTCACTCACGGAGCCGCTCGCTGACGGCTCGTTCGCCGGCAGCGTGGAGCCGACACGCTCGGTGAGCTCATGACAGCGACCAGACGTGGGCAGGAAATTCCATTGACGACCTTTCCTGCCCACGCTTGCGGGCACACCGAGCGCTCGTGCGCTGGCGGTTCACTTCCAACCCGGTGGCGAGGTGCGAAAGCGCGGCGAGCCGTCCCATTCGTCGAGTGGGGCGGAGTGCCAGTACCAGTCGGGCTCGAGCTGCGGCCGGTCGGGGAGCGGGCCGCGGCCGTTGGCCCAGAGGAGCGCCGACCACGGCGAGATTTCGTGGGGCGCCCACGGGAACAGCCGGGCGACGACGCGCTCGCACAGTTCGCGCGGGGGCACGAAGGGAAGTTCGAGGCCCGTCGTGATGTCGAACGTGTGCACGAGGATCTCGTCGCAGCCCATGGCGACGAATGCATCCGGATCGGCCATGCCCGCAGGGTGATAGGCGCGCACGGCGACATCGGAGGATTCGGCGGCGGTCGCGACCTCGGCGAGGATCGCGGCGGCCGACTGCGCCGATCGCAGCAGGTGCTTGATCTTTGCCTCGGGATCGCCGTTGCGGAGGAACGGCAGCGGCCGGGTCGTGCGAGTGGCAAGGTGCGCGGCGTAGAGCAGCAACGTGTCGGGCACGTGGTCGAGCGTGCGCCGACAGCTCCAGGTGAGGCTTCCCGCGGGCACGTCCCAGTCACGATCGAGCGCGCCCTCGAGCGCTTCGTTGCTGACGGTTGCGGCCTCGAGCAGATCGGCCGGCCTCACTGCGCGTCGGAGGACACAGGGACGCGATTCAGCCGGTCGATGAGATGGCGCAGCCGCGCGTAGCCATGCCGGTCGAAGCGCAGGCACACCCGCTCGAGCTCGACGTGGTCGCCATCCGCCACCTCTGCCGGCGTCGCGTCGATGCGTTCGATCCGCCCCTTCACGATGATGTCGGCGAACTCCTCGGTGAGCGCGGCCAGCAGATCGGCGTCGGGCACGCGCTGCAGGCGCAGCACGAGTCGGCCGTCGACGTACCGCTGCGAGTGATAGTTGGTGTAGAAGCCGGACAACTCCTCGACGGCACGGTCGACGTCGTCGGTGATCAGGACGAGGCCGAGGTCGTGCTTGCCGACGTACCCGCGGGCGAGGAGCTCGCGCTCGACGAAGTTCTCCCACGACGACCAGTAGGTCCCGCCGGGGACGTCGAGCAACACGATCGGCGCGGGGTTCGTCTTGCCGGTCTGCACCAGCGTGAGCAGCTCGAAGGCCTCGTCCATCGTGCCGAAGCCGCCGGGCAGCAGTACGAAGCCGTGCGACTCCTTCACGAACTCGAGCTTGCGGGTGAAGAAGTAGCGGAAATTCACCAGCTTGGGGTCGCCCTCGATGAACTGGCTGGTCGCGGCCTCGAACGGCAGGCGGATGCTCACACCGAAGGAGTTGTCCGGGCCGGCGCCCTCGATGCCGGCCTCCATGATCCCGGGGCCGGCCCCGGTGATGACCATCCAGTCGCGCTCGGCCATCGCGGCGGCGAACCGGCGGGTCTGGTCGTACAGCGGATCGTCGGGCTGGGTGCGAGCCGAGCCGAAGATCGCGACCTTGCGCTCGTCGCGAAACGGCGCGAACACATGGAAGGCATTGCGCATCTCCTTGACGGCGGCGTTGGCGATCTTGAGGTCGCCGCGGTCGGCGCGGTCCTGGGCCAGGCGGAGCGCGGAGACGACGAGCTCGAAGACGAGATCGGAGTTCTCGTCCACTCCGGCGCGCTGAACGAGCTCGGCGATCGCGGCGTCGAGGTCGGCGCTTCCCGTTCGGTAGCGCGGGCGCCGCGAGGGCCGCTGACGCGGGCGGGCGGGTTGCGGTGCGGGTTCGCGCGGAGGTTGTCGCGAGGCCACGCCGCGAGCGTAGGGGTTAGGCCACCATGTCCCGCGCGAGCTCGGCGAGGGACACCTCGGGACGGGCCCCGAGATGCGAGATCACCTCGGCGGCGGCGAGCGAAGCCAGCCGCCCGCACGTCTCCAGGTCATGACCTTCGGTGAGCCCGTACAGGAACCCGGCCGCGTACTGATCGCCCGCGCCGGTGGTGTCAACGACCTGCTCCACGGGGGCGGCCGGGACCTCGACGATCCCGTCGGGCCCGACGACGACCGAGCCGAGCTCGCTTCGAGTCAGGGCGGCGATCTCGCAGTGCCGGCGAACGCGGTCGAGCGCGTCGTCGAACTCGTCGACCTCGTACAACGAGCAGATCTCGAGCTCGTTGGCGAACACGACGTCGGCGTCGTTCTCGACGATCTGGCGGAACTCAGTCCGGTGGCGGTCGACACAGAACGGATCGGACAGCGTGAACGCGACCCGCCGCCCGGCGGCACGAGCGACGCTGGTGGCGCGGCGGATCGCGTCCTTGGCGTCGGGCTGATCCCACAGGTAGCCCTCGAGATAGGTCACCTGCGCCCGGGCCACGAGATCGGGGTCGACGGCCTCCGGGCCGAGATGGCTCGATGCACCCAGGTACGTGCACTGCGTGCGCTGGGCGTCGGGTGTGACGACGATCAGGCACCGGCCGGTCGCCGGACCGTCGGTCGCCGGAGGGACCTCGAAGTGGACGCCGAGCGATCGCAGGTCGTGGGTGAAGACCTTCCCGAGCTGGTCATCCCGGACGCGGGCGATGAACCCCGTCCTGGCTCCGAACGAGGCCAGGCCGGCGACCGTGTTGGCCGCCGACCCCCCGGAGATCTCCTGTGCCGGCGGGAGGTCGGCATAGACGGCTTCGACCCGTTCGAGGTCGACCATGACCGCGGCGCCGCGCTCGAGCCCGTGCGCCGCGATGAGCCTCTCGGCGAGTGGGTCGTCGGCGCGGGCGATGACGTCGACGAGGGCGTTGCCGATGGCGACGACCTGCAGGTCGGTGGACACGTCGCTCATGACTCCCTTCTCGCTCGGTCCCGCGCAAGCGCTCGGGGCTCAGCCTCGGGTGGCGGCAAACGTTACCGGTGACGGTGCCGGGGGGTGCGCGGTGTCGGGGCGCAGCCGGCGGCCGGCGGTCGTCGTGCGCCCGTAGAGCGTGGTGCGCTGCTCGAGCACTCGCCCGAGGGGCTCGACGATCTCGCGGAACTCGGCCTCGTCGAGCTCCTGGCCGTGGGACGCACCCGCGGCCCGCGAGATGTTCTCGTCCATGAGCGTGCCGCCGAGGTCGTTGGCGCCGGCACGAAGGGCTTGGCGGGCGCCGACGACGCCCATCTTCACCCACGAGACCTGCACGTTGTCGAGGACGCCGCGGTAGGCGATGCGACCGACCGCGTGCATGAGGAGGGCCTCCCGGAACGTCGGGCCGGGGCGGGCGCGACGCTGCAGGAAGATCGGAGTGGCCATGTGGACGAAGGGCAGCGGCACGAACTCCGTGAACCCGCCGGTCTCGCGCTGCAAGTCGCGCGTGCGCACGAGGTGCCGGGCAACATGTACTGGCCGCTCGACGTGACCGAACATGATCGTGATGTTCGAGCGCAGCCCGACCGAGTGCGCGGTGCGGTGCGCCTCGAGCCACTCGTCGGTGGTCACCTTGTCGGGGCAGATGACCGCCCGGACCTCGTCGTCGAGGATCTCGGCGGCGGTGCCGGGCAGGGTCGAGAGTCCCGCGTCCTTGGCGGCGAGGAGGTAGTCCCGCAACGGCATGCCGAGGCGGCGTGCGCCCTCGGTGACCTCGAGTGCGGTGAACCCGTGGATGTGGATGGTGGGGGCGACCTCCCTCACTGCGCGGGCCACCGCCAGGTAGTAGTCGCCGTCGAAGTCGGGATGGATGCCGCCCTGGAGGCACACCTCGGTGGCGCCGCACTCGACCGCCTCGAGCACGCGCCCCTGCAGCTCGTCCATTCCCAACAGGTAGGGCGTGCCGCGGAGGTTGAGCGAGAGAGGCCCCTTCGAGAAGGCGCAGAAGCGGCACTTGAAGGTGCACACATTCGTGTAGTTGATGTTGCGGTTGCGCACGAACGTCACCGTGTTGCCGGCGGCCTCCTGGCGGAGCTGGTCGGCGACCTCGGCGACGCGCCCCACCTCGGGCCCGCGCGCCCCCAGCAGGATCGCGAGCTCCTCCACACCCGGCTCCTGGCCCGCGAGCACCCCCTCGAGCACCGTGCCGACGGGGCCGCCCGCGCGCGCGACCGCCATCGGCAGCAGTCGCGGCGGTGCTTCGGTCCCTCCCGCCGACCAAGTGCCATCGCGCGCCAGGCCCTCGGAATCCGAGCGCACTTGAACCGGGAAGCGCAGACCGGGGTCCAGCCAGCGCTCGCCGTCGACGCGTTCATCGGCGAGGATGTACTCCGGGTACACAGTGAGTCGCGGCGCCAGCACCTTGCCCGTAGCCTCGGTCGCGAGCCTCAGGCGCTCGAGCGCGGGCCACGGGCGCTCAGGGTTCACGTGGTCGGGGGTCACCGGCGACACCCCACCCCAGTCGTCGATGCCGGCAGCAACCAGCCGGCCGAGCTCTGCGGGGTCGGTGAGATTCGGTGGCGCCTGTACGTGCATCTCGGGGCCGAGGATGAGCCGGGCGGCGGCGATGCTCCAGACGAGCTCGTCGGTGTCACACGGTCGCTCGCGGTGCATCGCGGTTCCCGGCTTGGGCAGGAAGTTCTGGACGATCACCTCTTGCACGTGGCCGTGCCGCTCGTGACTCGCCGCGATCGCGAGGAGCGCGTCGACGCGCTCACGGCGTGTCTCGCCGATCCCCACGAGGATCCCCGTGGTGAAGGGGATCCGCGCGCGCCCTGCTGCGTCCAGCGTGGCGAGGCGTCGTGCGGGCGTCTTGTCCGGTGCGCCGTGGTGCGGGCCGCCGGGCTCGCCGAGCCGCGGCGCGAGGGTCTCGATCATCATGCCCTGCGACGGGCTCACCCGGCGCAGGCGCTCCAGGTCCGGTTGCGAGAGCGCGCCCGCGTTGGCGTGCGGGAGCAGCCCGGTCTCGTCGAGCACCGCCTGGCACGCGGCGACGAGGTAGTCGACGGTCGAGGTGTAGCCACGCTCGCGGAGCCAC
>JAPSGP010000210.1 GCA_031177445.1 Acidimicrobiia bacterium | reverse complement strand
GCGAGCGCCAGCAGTCGCTCGCCCACCGCCCGCACGCTCAGTCCCCGACCTGAGCAGACGTTGTAGACGTCGCCCGGCGTTCCCTGCTCGATCAGGAGCCGGTACGCCCGTACGACGTCGCGCACGTCGGAGTAGTCGCGTACGGCATCGAGCGATCCGACCTCGATGGTGGTGGCGCCGGCACGCTCCGCGCCCGCGATGCGTCGAGCGAGCGCCGGCACGAGGTAGGAGTCGGGCTGACCCGGACCGGTGTGATTGAACGCCCGCACACGGATCGTCCCCAGGCCGTCGCCGAGGAACGACTGGAGCGCCACGAACTCGGCCGCCACCTTGCTCGCCCCGTAGGGCGTCCGAGGCCGCAGCGGCACCTCCTCGTGGATCGGCAGGTCGCGATCGTCGACCGCGCCGTACTCGTCGGCGCTGCCCACGACGAGCACCCGCGACACGCCTGCGTCCACGCACGCGCGCAAGACGTTGAGCGTGCCCTCGGCGTTCACGCGGAAGACCTGCGCCGGCGCGTTCCACGAGTCACCGATGTGGCTCACGGCTGCGAGGTGGTAGACGACGTCGGGAGATGCCTCGGCGAGCGCGGCGTGCACGGATGCGGCGTCGGTGACGTCGACTTCGCCGTCGTGGGCGAACGGCACGACCTTGTCACCCATCACCTCCAGATGCGCGGTCAGGTGCTGGCCGACGAACCCGCCCGCGCCGGTGACGAGGACCCTCACGTGACCGCCTGGTACAGGCTGACGAACTCGTTCGTGGCTCGCGCCCACGTGTACCGCTCGGCTCGTGCACGACCGAGACGCCGGAGCCTCGCGCGCAGCTCGTCGTCACCGGCGAGCCGACCGAGGGCCTCGGCCAGTCCTTCGACATCCGTGGGCTCGACGAGCACCGCCGCGTCGCCGAGCACCTCGGGCAGCGCCCCGGCACGAGCGGCGACGACCGGCACACCCGCCGACATCGCCTCGAGCGGCGGGTGGCCGAAGCCCTCGTAGCGCGAGGGGTACGCGAACACCGTGGCGCCGCTCAGGAGATCTCGGCGGTGGTCCTCCGACACGAACCCGAGGCGACGAATCCGATCACGGTGATGCGCGGCCGCGCACGTGCGGTCGAACTCGTCGACGCCCCAACCGTCAGGACCGGCAATGACGAGATGCAGGTCGCGATCATGCGCGGCGGCCTCGTCGAACGCGCGCACGAGGGTGGGCAGGTTCTTGCGGGGCTCGACCATCCCCAACGCGAGCACATATCGCTCGGCCCTCGCGACCTGCTGACCGCGACACGCGTCCCCGTGCCCCGATGGGGCTAGGCCGGCGTAGATGCGGACCACCCGGTCCGCGGGAACGTCGAAGATGGTGCGAACCTCGTCGGCGACGAAGTCGCTCACCGCGTGAACGGTCGCACCCCGGTCGAGCGCCCGGCGCACGAGTCGGTCGAATTGGAGCGTCGGCCGATCGCACAGCTCGGGGAAGTGGACGAAGGTGAGGTCGTGGATCGTCACGACCACCGGTGCGCGCGACGGTGGCCCGACGAAACACGTTCCGTGGACGACGTCGACCCGGCCCGTCCAGCGCTCGATACGAGGAACGTCACTGCGCATCCACAGTGCCCGTGTCAGCTGTGCCGGGATCGGTGAAGTCGCCGGCGTCACCGTCGCGGGGACTCGCGTTTGTAGCCGGTCGCGCCCGCGCCACGTGACCGCGTAGACGACGACCTCGAGATCCTCGCGCCCGGCGAGGCCTTCGAGCAGACCGTCGGTGACACGCGCGACCCCGGTCTGTGGCCCGAGGAGCGGCGTGCCGTCGACGGCGAGCCGCAGCGTCGACGCCATACGCGGCTTCAGATCTCGAGCGGCTCGTGCTCGATCGCCTCCACGAGCCGATCGCCGCTGTCGGCTGGAACCCCTCGCTGCAGACGCCGCAGAAGGAAGGCACCCATGATGGCGGCACTGCCGAGAGCGGCTGCGAGGAAGCTCAGCTCGATGCGAAGGAACAGCTCGACGCCGATGGCCGACTGCAGACCGAGCGCCACCGCACCGATGGCGATGCCGACGCCCCACGACAGCGTGGCCCGTGCGTGATCCATGAGCGCGATCAGGGCCTGGGCCAGGGTCAGGGCGAGGATGAAGGCACCGCTGCCGGCGCAGAGCATCGCCAGGTCGCCGCGGTCGATGCTCTTGTCGAACAAGATCTCGCCGGCCAGCGGTCCCAGCGTGAGGCCACCAACGACGCCGAGCAGTCCGATGCTCACCACGACGAGCACGAGCTTGCGGAGCCCGGAGCGGAAGTCGTCGTGGTGGCCCGCGCCGAGCAGGCGCGCCAGTTTCGGCAACAGCGCCGCCTGCACCGCCTGGAACAGCAGGATCGGGATCCGAGCGAGGAAGAACCCGGACACGAACGCGGCAACCGCACCGTGGTCGTCGCCGGAGGCGAGAATCGTGGCCGCCAGGATGGGGGCATAGCTCAACGCCTGCGCGAACAGCGAGCCGCTGAGAAGGAACCCGAGGTTCGCCGACAGCTCCGACCACGGCGCTTCTGGTCCGGGGACCAGGAGCCCACGCTGGCCGCGCAGCGCGAACGCGCTCGCGAGCGCGGGTGGTATGGCCAGCGCGAGGCCGTACAGGACGGGATCGTCGGCACCCGCGAGCCAGAGCACGAGCGCGGGGGCCAGGCGGATCGCACCTTCGGCACCGAGGATCACGCCATATGGCCCGAACCGTCCGTTGCCCGACAGGGTGCCGCGCGTGAGGTGTTGGAAGGCGTAGGTGACCAGCGCGAGGGCGAAGCACAGCACCAGCCCGCGGATGTCCTTGAACAGGTGCTTCGTCAACGGGCTGTTCAGGGCCAGCGCCAGGACGACCAGCGCGGCGGTGCCCCAGATCGCGGCGAGGGCGGCCCGGCGCACGATCGGGCCGCCACCGATGCCTTGAGCGCGGCGATGCGCGAGGGCGCGCCCGACTTCCTGTTCGAGCGGGAGGAAGCACCCCGGCGCGACCACGAAGACGAGCGGCCAGAGACCGCCGATGACGGCGGCGTAGTCGCGCTCGCTCAGCGTGCGCGCCGCAGCAACGAAGAAGCCGTAGGTCGTCAGCCCTGCGACCATCAGCCCGGCGCCGACGGCGAACGTTCCCTCCGGCATCGCCTTCCGGGCGGCGTCGAGCGACCGCTGTGCGCGTTGTGACATGCAGATCCTGGTCGATGGCCGCGCCGGTCGACCGGCGAGCCAGAGCGGAGCGACCGCTGAGCTTAGCCAAGGCCCCCGCGACGCCCTGGGGCGTCGCCTCAGCGGGCGAGCAGGATCTGCACCGCGGAGGCGGCAAGGATCGCGAGCCCGCACAGCGCGGCCAGGAAGATGAGCGTCCGGGTGCTCACGCTCGGCGCGCCCACGGCGATTGCATCGGAATCAGCATGTCAGAATGGCTCGGAATCGTCCGAACGATCGGCGACCCGAGGAGGTGAGCGCGCTGGCGGAGCAGTTCGACGTCGTGGTGCTCGGCGGCGGCCCGGGCGGGTACGCCGCCGCGCTCTACGGCGCGTCGATGGGGATGCGGATCGCCATCGTGGAGGAACAACGGATGGGCGGCACCTGTCTCCACCGCGGCTGCATCCCGGCCAAGGAGCTGCTCCAGACCGCTGAGGTCCTGCGCACCGTCGCCGGAGCGAAGGAGTTCGGCGTCGATGCCGGTCAGCCGACGCTCGACCTCTCGACCAGTCAGACCCGCAAGCAGCAGGTCGTCGACCGGTTGACGCGGGGGCTCGAGGGTCTGCTCAAGGGCCGCAAGGTCACCACGGTGCCCGGCACAGGTTCGGTCGTCGACGCGTCGGCGCGCCACATCCGCGTGTCCGACGGCTCAGAGCTCAAGGGCGACGCACTGATCCTGGCGACGGGGTCGCACCCGCGCTCGCTTCCCGGCCTCGACTTCGACGGACAGCGGATCCTCTCCTCGGACCACGTGCTCACGCTCACCGAAGTGCCCGGACGGGTGATGATCATCGGCGCGGGTGCCATCGGCTGTGAGTTCGCGTCCCTCCTGAGCGACCTCGGCAGCGAGGTGACACTGGTCGAGATGCTTCCCCGCATCCTTCCCGGCGTCGACGTCGAAGCGGCGGAAGTCGTGGCGCGGTCGTTTCGGAAGCGCGGTGTGAAGCTGCACACGTCCGCTCGCGTGACCAACATCGAGGGTGCGCGCGAGCTGACCGTGCGGTTCGACACGTCCGGCGGTTCGCAGCTCGCGGTCGTCGACAAGGTCGTCGTGAGTGTCGGACGGAGGCCTCGGTCGGAGGGCATCAACCTCGAGGAGTCGGGTGTCGAGATCGACGAGCGTGGCTTCGTCAGCGTCGACCGGCAGATGCGCACCACCGTGCCAGGTGTGTACGCGGTGGGTGACGTCGTCGATTCACCACAGCTGGCGCACGTCGGGTTCGCCGAGGCGATCGTCGCGATCAAGACCATCGCCGGCGAAGCCGCCACGCCGGTCGACTACGAGAAGGTCCCCTGGGGGATCTACTCCCACCCCGAGGTGGCGTTCGCCGGCCTCACCGAGGAGCAGGCGCGCGAGCGCGGCCACGACGTCGTCACCTCCGTCCATCGCTTCGGTGGCAACAGCCGGGCGCTCATCATCGGCGAGCCCGACGGTCTGGTGAAGATCATCGCCGAGCGCGACGGCCCGCTCCTCGGCGTGCACATCGCCGGGCCCTGGGCGACCGAGCTGCTGGCCGAGGGCTATCTAGCCGTCAATTGGGAGGCCACCGGCGCCGACATCGGCGCGCTCATCCATCCGCATCCGACGCTGAGCGAGTTGTTCGGCGAGTCTGCACTCGCACTGACCGGCCGGAGCCTGCACGGCTGACCGGCGATCCCCCATACCGGAGGGACGCAGTGGACATCACCATGCCCCAGCTCGGTGAGACGGTCACCGAGGGCACGATCACGCGGTGGCTCAAGCAGGTCGGGGAGCGGGTCGAGGCCGACGAGCCGCTGTTCGAGGTGTCGACCGACAAGGTGGACTCCGAGGTCCCGGCGCCGACTGCCGGGGTCGTGACCGAGATCCTCGTACCCGAGGGTGAGACCGCGGCCGTCGGAACGAGGCTGGCGGTGATCTCCGACGGCGAGGGCGCGGCTGCGCCGGCGGCACCGGCCGCCGTGCCGGCGCCCGCCGCACCGCAGCCCGAGGCCGAGCCGGCCGCTCAGCCCGCCGCCGCACCGCAGCCCGAGCCAGCGCCGCAGCCCGAGGCCGAGCCGGCCGCTCAGCCCGCCGCCGCACCGCAGCCCGCCGCCGCACCGCAGCCCGAGCCAGCGCCGCAGCCCGAGCCGGCACCCGCGCCGCCCGCACCGGCCGCTCCGGCTGCACCTGAGCCCGCTCCCGCGGCCACCGCGGCGCCGCCTCCGCCCGCACCCGAACCTCAGCGAGAGCCCGCGCCCGCACCGGCGCCCACGCCCGAACCGGCTGCTCCTGCGCCCGCCGCTCCCGTCGAAGGAGGTGCGGTCACGTCGCCGGTGGTGCGCCGGCTCCTGACCGACTACGGGCTCGACGCCGCCCAGGTCCGGGGAACCGGGGAGGGCGGGCGCATCACGCGCCGCGACGTGCTGGAAGCCGCCTCCCAGCGTGCGCCCGCTCCGGCAGCGGCGCCGTCGGCGCCCCCGTCTGCGACACCCGAGGCCGCGGCGGCTGCGCCGGCGGCACCCGCACCGGAGGCGGCTCCGCCACCGCCCGCACCCGCACCCGCGCAACCGGCACCCCTACCCGCGCCACCACCCGCACCGGCAGCGGGTGACGAGGTGGTGCCCTTCGACAACATCCGGCGCCGTACCGCCGAGCACATGGTGCGGTCGAAGGCCACGAGCCCGCACGCGTACACGTCGGTCGACTGATCGGGGTGGTGCTGTTG
>JAPSGP010000492.1 GCA_031177445.1 Acidimicrobiia bacterium | reverse complement strand
CGCGGAGCGGGCGGAAGGCGTCGATGGTCTCGACCTGGGTCACGACGTCGAGTTCGCGCCCCCGGTAGCACTGCAGCGACACGTGGCTGGTCGGCTCGAGGCGAGCCCCGAACCGGCTCGACGGCTTGCGGATGCCCTTGGCGACCGCCCGCACCTTGCCGTGCCCGACGGTGAGGATCGTGACGATCCGGTCGGCCTCCCCGAGCTTGATCGTGCGCAGGACCACGCCCTGGTCCCGGTAGAGGCTCAATGTCTCTCCTTGGCCGCCGTCGCCGCGTCGAGTCTAGTTACAGCCCTGTGATTCAGTTGGTTGGGGCAGCGGCGGGGCAGTGCCTCCTCCTCGAGTGCATCGGACGGCGCAACCCACAGGGTTGCACCGTCCTGCTGCAACTCGTCGTCGACACACCCCGCCACTGCCCTCGCACATCACTATTCATCGATGGCGCCGAAGCGCCGCTCGCGCCGCTGGTACTCGCGGATGGCGTCCCACAGGTGCTCGCGACGGAAGTCGGGCCACAGCACGTCGGTGAAGACGAGCTCGGAGTAGGCGAGCTCCCACAGCAGATAGTTCGAGATCCGGTACTCGCCCGATGTGCGCACCAGGAGATCGGGGTCGGGCATGTCGGGTGCGTAGAGGTGGCGCGCGACGGTGCGCTCGGAGATCCTGTCGGGATCCAGCCGTCCGCCGGCGACCTCGTGGCCGATGGCACGGACCGCGTCTGCGAGCTCGGCGCGACCGCCGTAGTTGAACGCGAACGTGAGCGTGAGCTTGCGATTGCGCGCCGTCATGGCCTCGGTCTCGGCCATTCGGCGTCGCACCCGTCCCGGCGTGCGGCCGCCCCGCCGGCCGATGAAGCGCACCCGCACCCCGAGCTCGTGCAGCTCCTCCCGGCGCCGGAGCAGCAGGCTCTCGTTGAAGTTCATGATGAAGCGAACCTCGTCGACCGGCCGGCGCCAGTTCTCGGTGGAGAAGGCGTAGACGGTCAGCCACTCGAGCCCGACGTCGAGGGCACCGTGCACGGTGTCGAACAGCGCCGCCTCGCCGGCGGCATGCCCCTCGGTTCGCTTCAGCCCCCGGCGCTTCGCCCAGCGCCCGTTGCCGTCCATGACCACGGCGACGTGGCGCGGCATCGCCCTCGGGTCGATCCCCCGAACTCGCTTGGTACTCACGAACCATCGAACCTACCCGGCTGTTCCGCAGGCTCCCGATTACGATCCGCCGCCATGCCGAGTGGTGCGAAGTGGACGGTGGTGGTCAACCCGGCCGCCGGGCGCGGACGCACGCGCAAGCTCCTGCCTCGGATCACGGAGGCCTTCGCCGCCTCATCCCTCGATGTCGACATCCGGGTGTCCGAGAACGCGGCCGATGCGGTGCGCCTCGCCCAGCAAGCGTTCGACGCCGGACGCTCGGTGGCGGCCTGCGGCGGCGACGGCACCGTGAACTCGCTCGCCGCCGTGGCCGCCGAACACGGTGGCCTGCTCGGGATCGTGCCGACGGGTGCGGGCAACGACTTCGCCAGCCACCTCGGGCTGGACCGCAAGCGCTGGCAGGACGCGATCGGTGTCCTCGAAGCGGGCGCGATCGGTCGGGCGGACCTCGGGCGGGCGGAGCTGCTCGACGGCACCGCCGCGTCGTTCACGTCGGTCGCCAACGCCGGGTTCGACGCCGAGGCGAACCGGTGGGCCAACGGCGTGCGCTGGGCCACCGGCACGACCCTCTACGTGCTGGCGGTGCTGCGCACGCTCGCGGTCTATCACCCCCGACCGTTCCGGCTGACGGTCGACGGTGTCGCGCACGACATCGACGCCTGGCTCGTCGCGGTCGGCAACACCCGCGGCTACGCCGGCGGCATGCTCATCACGCCCGGCGCCGAGCTCGACGACGGCGAGCTCGACGTCTGCGTGGTGGGGCCCGTGTCACGCGCCGGGTTCCTGCGGTCGTTCCCGCGCGTGTTCAAGGGCACGCACACATCGCACCCGGACGTGTCGATGTTGCGGGGCAAGATCATCGAGCTCGCCGCGCTCGACACCGACGGCACGAACGAGCTCTACGGCAGCGGCGAGCGCATCGGTCCCCTGCCGGCTCGCATGGAGGCCGCGCCCGCCGCGGTGCGGGTCGTGGTCCCGCCCTCGGCGCCGGTCCCGCGGGAGCCGCTCACGTGACGGTGAGCGTGCCTTCCATCGATGCTCGGTGCCCGGGGATGCTGCAGTAGTAGGTGTACTCCCCTGGCTTGAGGTCGAGCTTGAGCTCGTCGCTCTCGCCGTTGGTCTCGACTTCGACCTTGAAGCCCGGCACCTTGTTGTCGTCGAAGACGAGATCGTGCCGCCCGCCTTCGCCGCGCAGCCGGATGGCGTTCACGCCGGCAGGGAGCTCGAGCTCGGTGGGATCGAAGA
>JAPSGP010000209.1 GCA_031177445.1 Acidimicrobiia bacterium | reverse complement strand
CGTGCCTGCGAGCGCGCGATCGGCGCGTCGATCACCCCGCGCGGCGCGTCGAGCGTTCCCCAGACGAGCGCGAGGTAGACCCTTTCGATCTCGCGCTCGCTCAGCGCCGTCACGAGGCGGTCGTACGCGCGCGGCGAGCGGGCGACGACCATCAGCCCGCTGGTGTCGCGATCGAGGCGATGCACGATGCCGGGCCGCGCCGGATCGCCGACCTCGGCGAGCTCGGGAAACCGCGCCAGCAGTCCGTTCACCAGCGTCCCGCTCGGGTGTCCGGCGCCCGGGTGGACCACCAGACCACTGGGCTTGGAGACGACGATGACGTCGTCGTCGACCAGTCGCACGTCGACCGGCAGCGCTTCCGGCCCCGGCACCGCTTCCGGAGCCGGCTCCGCGAGCAGCTCGACGACCTCGCCGCCCGTGAGGCGGCGGCCCTTGGACGCGGGTCGCCCACCCACGAGGACGTCGTCGACGTCGATCAACCGTGCGACGTCGGCGCGGCTCCAGCCGGTGATCAGCGCGAGCGCGCGATCGAGCCGCTCGCCGGCGAGCGAGCTCGGGATGACCACTTCGCTCACGACCGGTCGGGTTCCGGCCGGCGGAGTGCGCACGCGATGAGCAGCAGAGCGCCGATCGTGATCGCCGAGTCGGCGACGTTGAAGCTGGGGAACCGACCCACACTCACGAAGTCGACGACTTCACCTCGCAGGAAACCCGGCGCGCGTGCCACGCGGTCGATGAGGTTGCCCAGCGCGCCCCCCAGTACGAGCGAGAGCGCGACGAGCATCAACCGGTCGTCGGTTCGCGTGATCGCTCGCGCCAGGACGACCGCCACCACCAGCGCGAGCAGCGCGAGCAGCGGGGTGAACTTCTGGAACAGGCTGAACGCGCCCCCGGGGTTCCGGCTGAGCCGCAGCTCGATCGTGCTCCCGACGATCGAGATCGGACCGTCGCTCAGCTCGGCGACGACCCATGCCTTCGTGAGTTGGTCGAGCACGACGACGCCAATGACGATCCCGCATGCGAGCACCGCGCCCGAGCGACTCGCGGCACGCGTGACGTGCCCCTCGACGTTGCGACGCTGACCGAAGGGCTCGTCAGCGGCGTCGCTCGGCACGAGCTTTGCAGTCGACGCACTCTTCTGCGTACGGGATCGCCTCCAGCCGTTCGAGCGAGAGCTTCCGACCGGCCGGCACGCAAACGCCGTACGTCCCGGCGTCCATACGGGCGAGCGCGCGCTCGATGGCCTCGACGATGCCGCGGGCCGTGGCCGACAGCAGCAGATCGCGCTCCCGCTCGACGTTCACGGTGTCGCCCTCTCCGGACTCTTCGTCGAACTGAGTGTCTCCGGGATCGCGCTCCTGCGCGAGCTCCTCCGCCTCGGCCGCGAGCTCCTCCGCCTGCCGCAGCTGCTGGTCGCGCTCCTCGATGAGGCGGCCCCGGAGCCGCTTGAGCGTGCGCTCGGACAGCGCCGGCTTCGCCGGCATGACCTCCCAGCCGGACAGCGGGCAGATCACGGATCCGGCCTTCCGCGCCGGCGCGCGCTTGAGCAACGACAACCGTGAGGGCGCGGCCGGCTCTGCCAGCGCCGTCGCCGGGGTCGCAGCTGCGGTGCCGGCCACGGCCTCGACGGACTTGGAGGCGGCCTTGGATGCAGGCGCCTTGGCGACCTTGGCCGCTTTCGTCGCAGTGCCCTTGCCGTCCGCGGCCTTGCCCCGGCCGGGCTTGGTCACAGCAGCCTTGGCCGGCGCCGCCTTCCGCGCCGGCGCCGTCTTCGCGAGCGGGGCACGGGAGGCTGCGTTCTTCGCCGGCTTCGGGGTGCTCGCGCGCTTCGCGGCCTTCTCCGCGGGCTTTCTCGCGCCGGTGGACCGCTTCGCCGGTGCGGCGGTCTTGGCCGTGCGGGGGGTGGCCTTCTTCGCCGTGCCCTTCGACTTCACGGGGTTCTTCTTGGAGGCGCGGCTCTTACTGGTGGAAGTGGGCTTTGGCTTGACCATGGGGTCTCCAGGAATGGGGGTTCAACTCTCGGCGTCGGCGCCGACCGGGCCGAGAGGCGGAGGATTGTAGGCACGTCAAATGCCTCCCGCGCGCGACCCTTCTCTTCGGGGGCGGCGCGCGCTCTCAGACCGGGCGTCGGCGCGGCTCTCCTACCCGGGAGCCGGCCTCGCTCAACACGCGGCGCAGTCCGGCTTCGACGTCCTCGATCTCGGCACCACGGACGCGGAATCGCTTCAGCCGCGACCGCTCGCCCGACACGAGCTCGACGTCCCGAGCCTTCACCCCGAACGTCGCGGCCAGCAGCTCGGCGGCCGCGTGGTTGGCCTTGCCGCCAACCGGCGGCGCCGCCACCCGGACCTTGAGCGACGCCCCGTGGCGCCCGACCACCGCCGTGCGACCCGCGCCCGGCTGTACATGCACCCGAACGACGGCCGCGCCGTCCTCGACGTCGAACAGCTCCTCGGAGGCATCGCGCGCCACCGAAATGCCCTCAAAACCGCCGGAAGGGATACGAACACATGCTTGTACCCTACGGCACGTGCCGTTCCAGCCCGTGCCGACGACACTCGACCTCGTTGCGCTCGAGCAGCGGCTGCTCGAGGACTGGCGCCGGCACGACGTGTTCGGCCACAGCCTCCGTCGCCGTCAGGGCCGGCCCGAGTGGGTGTTCTACGAGGGGCCCCCGACCGCCAACGGGCGGCCCGGCATCCATCACGTCTGGGCACGCGCGTTCAAGGACCTCTACCCGCGCTTCCACACCATGCGGGGGAAGTACGTGGCCCGCAAGGGCGGGTGGGACTGTCACGGGCTGCCGGTCGAGGTCGAGGTCGAGAAGGAGCTCGGCTTCTCCAACAAGCACGAGATCGAGACCTATGGGATCGAGGCGTTCAACCAGCGCTGCCGCGAATCGGTGCACCGGTACGTCGAGGACTGGGCTGCCCTCACCGCGCGCATCGGCATGTGGATCGACACCGCCGACGCGTACTGGACGCTCGACAACGGGTACATCGAGAGCGTCTGGTGGCTGTTCCGCCAGCTCTGGGACCGAGGTCTGATCTACGAGGGCTTCAAGGTGGTGCCCTACTGCGGGCGCTGCGGTACTGCGTTGTCGAGCCACGAGCTCGGCCAACCCGGCGCCTACCGGGAGGTGCGCGAGCCGTCGATCTACGTCCGCTTCCCCGTCGTCGGCGCCGACTTCGATCTCCTGGTGTGGACGACGACCCCGTGGACGCTGGTGTCGAACGTCGCCGCCGCGATCGGCCCCGACGTCGAGTACGTCCGGGTCCGGACGGGAGCCGGGCGCGATCTCGTGATGGCGGCCGCTCGCGTCGAAGCGGTGCTGGGCGCGACCGCCGAGGTGGTGGGCCCGGTGCCGAACTCGGAGCTCGTCGGTCGTCACTACGAGCGCCCCTTCGACTTTCTGACGATCGACCCGTCCGCCAACCGGGTCGTCGAGGCCGACTTCGTGACCGTCGAGGACGGCTCGGGCATCGTGCACCTCGCGCCGGCGTTCGGCGAGGTCGACCAGGAAGTCGCCGACCGCGAGGGCCTGCCCATGCTCAATCCGGTCGGGCCGGACGCCCGCTTCGACGCGTCCGTTCCCTCGCTGGCGGGATCCTTCGTCAAGGACGCGGACTCTTCGCTCATCGACACCCTCGCCGAGTCCGGTCGCCTGGTCGAGGTCGTCGACTACACCCACGCATACCCGCACTGCTGGCGGTGCGGTACCCCACTCATCTACTGGGCGAAGCCCACCTGGTTCGCGCGAACGTCCGAGCACAAGGACGCGCTGCTCCGCGAGAACGAGGCCATCGGCTGGCACCCCGAGCACATCAAGCACGGGCGTTTCGGCGACTGGCTCGTGAACAACGTCGACTGGGCGCTCTCACGCGACCGGTACTGGGGAACGCCTCTCCCCGTGTGGCGGTGCTCCGGCTGCCGCACCGACACGTGCGTGGGAGCGGTGAGCGAGCTCGCCGGCCTCGCCGGCCATGACCTCGCCGATCTCGATCTGCACCGCCCGTTCGTCGACGAGGTCACGATCCCGTGCCCTGATTGCGGCGGCCAGGCCCAGCGTGTCGAGCCCGTGCTCGACGCCTGGTTCGACTCCGGATCGATGCCATCGGCGCAGTTCCACCACCCGTTCGAGAACGAGGAGCTGTTCGAGCGCCGGTTCCCGGCCGACTTCATCTGTGAGGCCATCGATCAGACCCGGGGCTGGTTCTACTCCTTGCTCGCGGTGAACACGCTCGTGTTCGGGCGCGCGCCCTATCGCAACGTGGTCTGCCTCGGCCTGCTCGTCGCCGGCGACGGCCAGAAGATGTCGAAGTCACGCGGCAATGTCATCGACCCGTGGGAAGTCCTCGGCAGTCGGGGCGCCGACGCGCTGCGCTGGAACTTCTTCTCCGCAGGAACGCCGTGGAACACGCGCCGCGTGTCCGAGGCGAGCATCGACGAGTCGACGAGCCGTTTCCTGCTCACCCTGTGGAACACCTATTCCTTCTTCGTCACCTACGCCAACCTCGACGGTTGGACCCCGAAACGCCGGGAGCGCCCCACGCACCTGCTCGACCGGTGGGTGCGTTCACGCCTGCACGCGACCGTCACCGAGGTCACTGCCGCGCTCGAGGGCTTCGACGCGTTCCGGGCGGCGCAGGCGCTCGATCGCTTCGTCGACGATCTCTCGAACTGGTACGTCCGCCGTTCCCGGCCGCGGTTCTGGAATGACGCCGACGCCGTCGCGCACAGCACGCTGCACGAATGCCTCGTCGTGGTGAGCACGCTGCTCGCGCCGTTCTGCCCCTTCCTGAGCGACGAGATGTACCGCAACCTGGTCGCCGACGGTGAGTCGGTGCACTACGAGGACTGGCCCGAGCCCGACCTGAGCGCGATCGATCTCGGGCTCGAAGAGCAGATGGAGCGCACGCGTCGGGTCGTCTCGCTCGGGCTCGCAGCCCGCGGCGACCATCAGCTCAAGGTACGGATGCCGCTGCGACGCGCGCTCGTCCTGTTGCCCGAGGGCTCCCCACTCGACGCGGCGTCACTCGACCAGGTCGGGGACGCGTTGAACGTCAAGCACGTCGAGACGATCGCGGACCTCGAGGGCCTCCTCGACTACGAGGTCGTGCCGAACTTCCGCACGCTGGGCCCGCGCCTCGGGAAGCTCGCGCCGGAGGTGAAGTCGGCGCTCTCCGCCGCGGACGGCGGGGCCATCCGCGGTGCGATCGAGGCGTACGGCCGGTACGAGCTCCCGCTGCCCAGTGGCGCGACCGTCGAGCTGACCGCCAGCGACGTCGAGGTGCGCGCGACGTCACACGACCACTTCGCCCTCGCGCGTGAGGGCGGGTACGCGGTCGCGCTCGACACGACACTCGACGACGAGCTCCGGCTCGAGGGTCTGGCGCGCGAGCTCGCCCGCCGGCTGAACGAGCTCAGGAAGGCATCGGGCCTCGAGATCGCCGACCGGGTGCGCGTCGACCTCTGGGCCGAGGGCCCGCTCCGCGACGCCACACAGCGTCATCGCGACTGGATCGCGGGCGAGGTGCTGGCCAAGGACTTCGAGGTCCTCGAAGGTGAGGCGCCCGAGGACGGCTTCACCCCCCTCGAGATCGACGGGTTCGCCGCGAGGGTGCGCCTCGAGAAGATCTAGTCAGAGCGACGAATGTGGTCAGCGCCGGCGGCGAAAACGACGGCGCTCGGGCTCTTCCTCTTTGTCCTGGTCGAAGAACCCGCCGTCGTCGAAGTCTTCCTCGTTCGGTCCCAGCGGCGCTTCGTCGCGTACCGCCTCGCGCAGAGTCGCGAAGAACGCGTCGTCGTCGAGCTCTGCGGGGTCGTCGCCGTCGTCGGCGACGTAGTTGGCGAGCTCGCTGCCGCGCGCGTTCGACGCTCGGGCCGAAGTCGGCGCCTCCCGC
>JAPSGP010000491.1 GCA_031177445.1 Acidimicrobiia bacterium | reverse complement strand
CCTCGTCGTCGCGATCAGCCAGAGCGGCACCACGACCGACACGAACCGCACCGTCGACCTGGTCCGCGCTCGGGGTGCGGTGGTGATCTCGATCGTGAACCGGCGGAACAGCGACCTCGTCGACAAGTCCGACGGCGTCCTCTACACGTCGGACGGCCGGGACGTCGAGATGAGCGTGGCGTCGACGAAGGCGTTCTACGCCCAGATCGCGGCCGGATCCCTCCTCGCCTTGGCGCTCGTGAGGGAAGCGGGCCGGCTCGACGCCGCCTGGGCCCACGAACTGCTGGAGAGCCTGCGCGAGCTACCGAGCGCGATGGAGTCGGTGATCGCCCAGCGAGAGGCGATCGGGGCGATCGCGGCCCGCTACGCGCCGTCGAAGCGCTACTGGGCGGTCGTCGGCAACGGGGTGAACCGTATCGCCGCCAGCGAGCTTCGGATCAAGCTCTCGGAGCTCTGCTACAAGTCGATCGCCTGCGACGCCACCGAGGACAAGAAGCACATCGACCTCTCGTCGGAGCCGCTCGTCCTCGTGTGCGCGACCGGACTGTCGGGTTCGAACGCCGACGACGTCGCCAAGGAGGTCGGCATCTACCGGGCACACCGCGCGACCCCGATCGTCATCGCCAGCGACGGGAAGCACCGTTTCGACGCGGTCGAGACGATCCACGTGCCGTCGACCCATCCGGCGCTCGGCTTCGTCCTCTCCACGACCGCGGGGCACCTCTTCGGCTACGAAGCGGCGCTCGCGATCGACGCGTCTGCCCGCCCACTGCGCGAGGCACGAGCCGCGATCGAGTCCGTCATCTCCGACGGCGACGGTGACCTCAACGTCCTCGAGCAGCTCGCGCCGCGGCTCGAGGCGCCGACGAGCCGCTTCCTCGACGGCTTGCGCGCCGGCATGTACGACGGCCATCTCGAGGCGAGCACCGCCGTACGAGTCGCGGCGATCCTGCGCTACGCGGTCGGCGCGATGTCGCTCGACTCCTACCAGCTCGATCTGGGCAAGGTCGGGACCCCGAGCACCGTGATCGAGGACCTGACCGCCGCGCTCACGAGCGCGATCGAGCAGCTCACGCGGCCGGTCGACGCGATCAAGCACCAGGCCAAGACGGTCACCGTCGGGATCTCGCGCTCCGACGAGACCCTGCTCCAGGTCGCGCTGGTGCACGAGGTGCTCGCGACCGGTGTGGCCCGTGACAGCCTCAGCTACCGAGCCTTGCGCACGCTGGCCGAGCTCGACCCCGCGGTGGCCGGCGTGACCGGGTTCACCCGCTACCGGATCGAGGGCGACGTCGACGGCGACGCCGAGATCCACGTCGTCGACCGGGGCGGCGTGTCGACGGGTCTGCGATCTCGCACCGAGAGCAACCCCGAGCTCATCGGAACGAAGCACCGCGTGGCGTTCGAACGCGAGGTCACCGTCGCCAAGGGTCGCCGCGACGGGCGCACCCTGATCATCGTGCCCGAGGTGAAGGGCAACCAGACCGTCGGGCTCACGCTGCTGCACGTCGCCTTCCACGACGTCCTTCTGCCCGAGGTCGCGCGCGGCGTGCTGCAGGGATATCGCGGTCGCTACGCGGCGTTGAAGGACGCGGTCACCGAGACCGAGCCGGTGTTCGACGACGGGCACCTCGCCGAGGTTCCGCTCGTCGACCTCCTCACCGAGCCCGTCTACGTGCTGGCGGAGCGTTGGCGCGCACGCTGAGGCGAGCGCCGAAGGCGCCGTGAGCGGAGAACGGCGGACCCTGGTCGGGGTCGGCACCGACCTCGTGGAGATCGAACGGTTCCGCCTGGCGATGCAGCGCCGAACCCGGTTCGCGGAGCGGCTGTTCAGCGACGACGAGCGCGCCTACGCGCTGCGCCATCGCGATCCGGTGCCGCGGCTGGCCGCCCGCTTCGCGGCCAAGGAGGCCGTGATGAAGGCACTCGGCGTCGGCCTGGGCGCGTTCAAGCTGCGCGATGTCGAGGTGGTGCGCCGGCGCAGCGGCGCGCCCGTTGTGGCGCTCACGGGCAGGGCCGCGACCCTGGCCCAGGAACGGGACGTGGTCGACTGGCAGCTCTCGCTCACACACACGGACCTGATCGCGATGGCGGTGGCCATCGCCCTCGGCTGACAGGACCGCCGTGATCCCCGTCCTCACCCCGGCCGAGATGGGCGACGCCGACCGGCGCACGATCGACGCCGGGACACCCGTCGAGGTGCTGATGGACCGGGCCGGGCGGGCGGTGGCGTGGGCCGTCCGGCGCGAGCTGGGCGGCACCTCCGGCAAGCGGGTCGTCGTGATCTGCGGCAAGGGCAACAACGGGGGCGACGGCTTGGTCGCGGCGCGGACGCTGCGCAGCTGGGGGGCGCGGGTCGAGGTGTTCCGCCTGGAGGACGGCGTCGACCCGCGCCCCC
>JAPSGP010000208.1 GCA_031177445.1 Acidimicrobiia bacterium | reverse complement strand
GAGGACGTCTTCGTCCATCACTTCGGCGAGGCGACCCTCGGCCGGCTCGCGGCCGGCGGTCACTACGGAGCGCTGTTCGACGCGAACCGGCGCCGTTTCGAGGAGAAGTGGGGAACGAGGTGGCAGCCGCACGCGCGGACGCTCGACCCCGACTACCTGCAGGCGCGCCACCGCCTACGCGAGGTCGTGAACCGCCACATCCCCCCGGGTTCGGTCGTGCTCGTGATCAGCCGGGGCGACGATGCGCTCCTGGACCTGCCCGGGACTGACGGATGGCACTTCCCTCGGATGACCGACGGAACGTACGCCGGCCACTACCCGGCCGACGACCGCGCTGCGATCACACACCTCGAGTCGCTGCGCTCGATGGGCGCCACACACCTGGTCGTCCCGGCGGCTTCGATGTGGTGGCTCGATCACTACACGGACTTCCGGCGCCATCTCGAGGGTCGGTACCGCCTCGCCGTGAGAGCACCGGGCACCGCTGCGGTCTACGCACTCGATGCGAGCCGGCGCAGCAGTCGAGCGGGGTCGCGCGCATGAGCGCGATCGCGATCACGGGCATGCATCGGTCAGGGACGTCGCTGATCGCCAAGGCCATGCGCCTCGGTGGCCTCTACCTCGGCGAGGACCGCGACATGATCGATCCTGCCCCCGACAACCCCGAGGGGTTCTTCGAACACGCCGGGTTCGTCCACCTCAACGACGACCTGCTCGAAGCCACCGGGGGCGCGTGGGACCATCCGCCAGCGTGCGTTCCACTCGCCGATGACGATCCGCGCGTCGAGCACCTGCGACCGCTCGCCCGCGAGCTCGTCGCCTCGCTCGACGTCGAGACGTGGTGGGGTTGGAAGGACCCGCGCACTTGCCTGACGGCGCGGTTCTGGCTCGACCTTGTCCCGGACCTCAGGTTCGTCATCTGCGTGCGGCATCCCCTCGAGGTCGCGCTCTCGCTGAAGCGGCGGAACCGCAGCTCGTATGCCCTCGGCCTGAGCCTGTGGCGCACTTACTACGAAGCGCTCCTCGCGGCCGTGCCTGTCGACCGCCGCGTCGTGACGCACTACGACGCGCACTTCCAGGACGGCACGACCGAGCTCGAGCGCCTCGGCCGCTTCGCCGGGATTCCGGCCGAGGCGCTCGGTGCGGCCCGCGCTGCGCGCAACCCGGGTCTCCGACACCACCGCGTGCAGCTGACGCTGGCGGACGCCGGCACGGTAGAGGAGATCCACGTGCTCTACCGGCAGCTGTGCGAAGAGGCCGGAAATCCCGTGGAGCCCGAGCCGCCTTCCCGACGTGCCGGAGTGGACCGGGTCGCACTCGATCTGGAAGCGGCTACCGAGCACCTGGACCAGAGGCGCCGGCAGGTCGCGTCGCTCGAGAGGGAGCGCGAGGAGCTCGTAGGGCGGGTGACGAATCTCGAGGCCGTGGTGCAGGACGCGGCGGGGTTCGAACCGGTGAACCGTCGCCTGGACGCCCTCGAGCAGGCGCTCCACGACCTGCGCTATTCGGAGGAGCGCCTCGACGGAAGGACCGACGCCGGCGTCATCCGTTCGTGCCGGGCGGTCGTACGGACGAAGGTGCCGACCGGTGGTCGTGTGCTGGTCGTCGCCAAGGGTGATGCGGCACTGCTCGATCTCTACGGCCGTGCGACCTCCGACTTCCCTCAGGACGTCGAAGGCCGGTATCTGGGGTTCTCCTTCGCCGACGCCACGGCCGCGATCGCACACCTCGAAGCGCTGCGCGTAGACGGGCACGGATATCTCTTGATTCCCGACACGGCGCGGTGGTGGCTCGACCACTATCCCGCCTTCGCCGACCACGTGCTGCACCGATACGAGGTGATCAGCCGTACCGACGAGGCAGTGCTCGTCGATCTCCGAACCCGCCGCGACCCCTCCGACGAGCGGTCACCCGCACTGCTCGACACGGTCGCCCGGCTGACCTCGACGATCGGGCGGCGCCCCGCGATCCTCGACTGGACCGAGGCCGGGGCGGCACGCTGGCTTCCCGCCTACACGGTCTTCGCTCCTCCCGACGACAGCGACGCGCTCCCCTACCTCGACCGGTCTGTCGACCTCGTGCTCGTGAGCAACGCCGCGCGCCTCGACGAGGCGCGCCGGGTCGCTCGAGCCGCGATCGTGACCACGATGCACGACGACGAGCGCGGCCTCGCCGTCGAATCGGTCGAACTGATCGCGCGTGACCTCTCCCCCCAAGAGCGGGAGCTCCTGGTCGTCGTCGCGGCCGAGGACCCCGACGCAGCCTGGCTCACCGCCTTGCGAGAAGCGGTCGATCGGGAGCCCGCCGCGGAGCTCATGGTCAGCGCCGATGTCGCGGCCGTCATCACGGCCGCACGCGACGTCGAGCTGCTCGCCTTCGTCGAGGAGGGTGTGCTGCCACTTCCCGGATGCTTCACCGCCACCCGGGCGGCGATGACCGGCGAACGAGTCGCGGCCGTGGGAGTCAAGCTCCTCGCACGCGACGGCTCGATCGAGGCCGCCGGCGCGTCCGTGTTCGCCGACGGCACCTCGGCAGGCGTGGCTGCGGGACTCCACGACTTGGCGGCGCCATGGCACGACTATGTCCGGGAGGCCTGCTGGGGCCCGGGGCTCCTCGTCATGGACGCGACGCTCGTCGAGAAGCTCGCGGACGCGTGGCCCGGTCCCGTGCCCGTGATGCACGCCGCGTGGTCGGCCCGGCTGTGGGCCGCCGGATTCCGGGTGCTGTACCAACCGGACGCAACTGCAGTCCGAGCAGTGCCCGCGGCTCCCGTCGACGACGAGGCCCGTGAGGTCCTGGCCGACGCGTGGAAGCCCGCGCTCGGTTCCAGGCCGGAGCGGCCTGGCGTCCTCGACGAACGGTCCTGGAGGGCGCTGCTCGCCCGCGAAGACGTGGAGGCTGCGTGGCAATGAAGCGACGGGCGCTCGTCTCGCAGACCCGCATGCCCGAGCTCGACCGCGATCGCGGGTCGCAACGCGTCGACACCTTCATCCGCTGGCTGCTCGACGACGGATGGTCCGTGACGTTCTTGGCCGAGGAGGAGGCCGCCGATCCGATGCACGCGCATCGCCTCCGGCAGCTCGGTGTGCCGACGTTCTCGGGTTATCGCGATGCGTCGACGATCATCGCCGCGGGCGGGTTCGATCTCGCGCTGCTCGCCTTCTGGCAGCCGGCAGCGCGACTGCTGCCCATGATCAGATCCGAGTCCCCGGGCACGCGGATCGTCGTCGACTCGATCGACCTCCATTTCCTGCGTGACGCGCGGCGGCGCTTCGGCATCGACGGAGAGCTCGATGCGGAGTTCGGCGACCTCCTCATCCGAGAGCTCAACACCTACCGGGCGGCCGACGCCGTCCTGACGGTCTCGGCGAAGGAATCCGGCCTGCTGGCCGATCTCCTGGGCCAGGAGCGCGTCCACGATCTCGCGTTGACGGAGGACCTGGCGCGTTCACAGGTTCCCTTTGCAGAGCGTGTCGGGATCCTGTTCGTGGGCAACTTCCGGCACCTTCCCAACGGCGAAGCGGTGGAGTTCCTGTGCCGCGATGTCCTCCCGCGCCTCGACCCCGATCTCCTCCGCCAGCACCCCTTGACCGTGGTCGGGAACCGGCTCGACGAGAACGTGCGCCGGCACGCAACGGGGCTGCGGGACACGCGGATGATCGGATGGGTGCCGTCGGTTGTCCCGTATTTCGAGCACGCGCGCGTCTGCGCGGTCCCGCTGCTGCACGGCGCCGGGGTGAAGGGCAAGGTCATCCAGTCGCTGATGCTGGGCACACCGGTCGTCACGACTCCGATCGGCGCCGAGGGGCTCGACCTGCGACGCGACGAGCATGCCCTGATCGCGGACTCGCCCGAGGATCTCGCCGCCGCGATCGCACGCCTCCTCACCGACGAGCGCACGTGGCGCCGGCTCGCCGATGCGGGTGCTGCGCACGCGCGCGCCACCCACGACGGGCCGGCGGTCCGCGAGCGGTTCCGGTCGGTCATCGATGGCGTACTGGCGGCGCCGCCGGTGGCGCTCGCGGATGCGTTCCGTCATGGGCGGCGCCGCGCCCTCGCGTATCGCGACACGATCGAATCGTCACGAGACGCAGTCCGCGCAGTCACCGATCCCGGCACAACGGTGCTGGTGGCCACGAAGGGCGACGACGCGTTGCTCGACTTCGCCGGCCGCACGGGCTGGCACTTCCCGCGCACCGACGACGGCCGTTGGGCGGGCCACCATCCGGCCAACAGCGAAGTTGCGATCCTCGAGCTCGAAACGCTCCGTGGACTCGGCGCGCGCTATTTGGTCCTCCCGAGCACCGCCTTCTGGTGGCTCCATCACTACCGGGAGCTCGCGGATCACCTGGAGCAGAACGCCCGGAGGGTGCACTCCGACGAGCACGTCGTCGTGTTCGATCTCGCGACCGGATGGTCCTCGGATCTGGCGCAACCGGTGTCCGAGAACAGCGAGCGTGCAACCGTGCTGGTGCACGGCCGGTACGCCGCTCGACGAACGGGTCCACCGCCCGCACTCGTGGCCGAGCTCGCTCGGAGTCGGCGCTTCGCCGTCACCCAGCAGTGGCACCCCCGCGCGCCGTCACCAGACGGCCTGCAACCGAGCGTGCCCGACGCCACCGGTGACGCCGACTGGATCGTCTTCGTCGACGACGCCGCAACCCTGCCCTCGGGGTTCCTCGATCACTTCCTCTCGCTGCAAGACGAGCTGGGAGTCGAATGCGCGCAGCCGGCCCATCTCAGCGGGCCCGGGGCGGGGCCGCCGCCGACCGAGCGGCTCGGCGGCTGCGTCGCCCGTGAGCTCGCCGCCCCGACACCGCTGCCCGTCCTCTCGGTGCGTGGAGGCTCGCCGCGGGCCGGTTCGCCTCTCGACGGACCGGTGACGGTGATCGACGAGGTTCCCATCTCCCTGGCGCGGCCCGTCGACGGGAGTGGAGCCGGCACCTCGGTCTCGCGAGTGCTCGACGTGTACACCCGCGGCGGCGACGGCATCGAACGCAGCACGCGCCGGAGCGGCGTGCGCGAACGCATCGCGATCAGCGTGCTGATCACGACCTTCGATCGGCCGGATCTCCTCGACAGCTGCCTCGACGGTTTCTGCCAGCAGACGCTGGCGCTGGAGGCCTTCGAGGTCGTCGTCGTCGACGACGGCTCCCACGGGCCGGAGACGCGCACGGTCCTCGAGCAGTACGCCACCCGCCTCCCGCTGGTGCGGACGCGCATCGAACACGCCGGCAGGAGCGCGGCCAAGAACCTCGCGGTGCTGCTCTCGAGCGCCGATCTCGTTCTGTTCTTCGACGACGACGACCGGCCGAGCCCCGTGCTGCTCGAGGAGCACGTGAAGGCGCACGCCGACCACACCGAGGAGGGGGTCGCCGTCCTCGGCTACACGGGTTGGGCGCCGGAGCTCACCGTTTCGCCGGTGATGCGCTACCTCACGGACGTCGACAAGATGCTGTTCTCGTACGGGAACCTCGACGACGGCCAAGAGCTCGACTGGCGCGGGTTCTGGGAGGGTCGGATCTCCTGCAAGCGCTCGTTCCTGGTCGAGCACGCGCTCCACGACCAGCGGCTCGACTACTCGATCGACGTCGAGCTCGGGCTGCGGCTCGCCCCGCACGGGCTGCGCGTGATCTACCGGGCGGCGGCCGAGAGCGTAATGGCGCGCCCGATCGACTTCGAAGGCTTCTGCCAGCGCATCGAAGCCAAGGGGCGCGCCCAAGCGATGATCGCGATGCTGCACGACGACGACGAGGTACGGCGCTACACCAAGATCGACGAAGCCGCCGATCGCTGGAAGCGTGCGCGGGAGACCGTGGAGGCAGCCCACGCGCGGGTGCGCGAGCTCGAGGCAGAGCTCGAGGCGGTCGCGGAGATGAACGATCCCCGCTTCGAGGAGCTCCAC
>JAPSGP010000490.1 GCA_031177445.1 Acidimicrobiia bacterium | reverse complement strand
CCTCGCCCGCGACGCCGACGCGATCCGGGGCCGGATGAATCGCGCGCTGTACGACGCGACGCGCGCTCGCGAGACGATCGATCAGACGACGTCGGTCCTGTTCACCCTGCGCGCCGAGCTCGAGACGGAGCTCGAGGAGCTCCCGAGCGACTGGACCGTCGCGGCGGAGCTGCGGCCGGCGGAGGGTGTGGTCGCGGGCGACTGCTACGACCTGATCCGCGTCTCGCCGAGCGAGCTCGGCGTCGTCATCGTCGACATCTCGGGCCACGGCGCCGTGTCGGGGATCCTCGCCCTGCGCTGCAAAGAGTTGCTGCGCGCCGGCCTGCGCAACGGCCTCGAGCCTGGGCCCGCGGTGCAGTGGGCCGCCGACCAGCTCGACGACCTCGGCGACGAGACCTTCCTGTCGGCGTTCGTCGCGCTGGTCGAGTTCGACACGGGGTACCTGCGCTATGCGAACGCGGGCCACCCACCGCCGCTGCTCGTTCGTCGATCCAGCGTCACCGAGCTGCAGCCGACGGGACCCATCGTCGGCCCCTTCTTCGGGCCGTGGATCACCGCCGACGCCGACGTCTCGATCGGGTCCGCCCTCACCGTGTACACCGACGGCCTGGTGGAGGTCCGCAGCGACCGGCAGGAGGAGTTCGGCACGGGCCGCCTCGCCCGGCTCGTGCAGCGGCACGCGGGTGACCATGCCGAGATGATCGTCAAACGGTGCCTCGAGGAGATCGACGCGTTCGCCGCGTCCCGCCTGCGCGACGACGCGACGATCGTGCTGCTGTGTCGCAACCCGAACGGCGGGCGCAGCGCGCCCATCCAGCCGGCGCGATCGAGCCGGCGCCTGCGCCTGCGAAGCCGGCCCGAGTAGCGCACTATCGTCCGGCCCATGACCGATCTCGCAACCTTGGACGCGGTCGCCCAGGCCGATCTGGTCCGACGAGGGGAGCTCTCACCGGTCGAGCTCGTCGAGGCCGCCATCACTCGGATCGAGAAGATCGACCATGACCTGAACGCGGTGATCCACCGCCGGTTCGAGAAGGCACGTGACGACGTGGCCTCTGCCACCCTGCCCGACGGCCCGTTCCGCGGCGTGCCGATCGTGCTCAAGGACCTCGACGGGTTGTCGATGGGCGACCCCTGTCACGAGGGCAACCAACTCCTCAAGGAGATCGACTGGCACGCCGAGCACGACAGCTTTCTCTTCGCCAAGCTGCGGGCCGCCGGTTTCGTGTTCGTCGGCAAGACGAACACACCCGAGTTCGGGCTCATGCCGACGACCGAGCCCCTGGCGTACGGGCCGACCCACAACCCGTGGAACCTCGAGCGCAGCCCAGGCGGGTCGAGTGGCGGATCCGCGGCAGCAGTGGCATCGGGCATGGTGCCGGTCGGGCATGCCGGCGACGGGGGCGGGTCGATCCGGATCCCTGCCAGCGCGTGCGGTCTGTTCGGGCTGAAACCCACGCGGGGACGCGCCTCGTTCGGACCCGACGACGGCGAGAGCTGGGCCGGGCTCGTCGTCCGTCACGTGGTCAGCCGGTCCGTGCGCGACAGCGCGGCCGTCCTCGACGTGATCGCGGGCGAGATGCCCGGCGACCCCTACACCGCGCCGCCCCCGGCACGGCCGTTCGCCGCCGAGGTCGGCGCCGATCCGGGCAGGCTCCGGATCGGGTTGCGCACCGACGCACCGGCCGCACTCTGCGAGACGCATCCCGATTGTGTGGCCGCCGCCGAGGACGCGGCCCGGCTGCTCGAATCGCTGGGGCACACGATCGAGCCGACGTCACCGGCCGCGTTCGACGAGAGCGACCTCATGGGCATGTTCCTCACGATCATGACGCCGTGGGTCGTCCACGACATCGAGACGGTCGCGCGGCGCGCCGGTCGCACGGTCACCGCTGCCGACGTCGAACCACTCACCTGGGCGTATGCCGAGATCGGGCGCGCGTACACGGCGTCCCAGTACCTCGAAGCGGTGAACTCAGCTCACGCGTGGAGCCGGCGGGTCGCGCGTTGGTGGGACCAGGGCTACGACCTCATGCTCACACCGACGATGGCGGTCCCGCCGACAGTCCTGGGTGAGCTCGTCCCGCCGGCGGAGAACCCGCTCGAAGGCGCGGTGGGTGCGACACCGGTGGCGGCGTTCACGGCGCTCTTGAATGTCACCGGCCAGCCGGCGATGTCGGTGCCACTGTTCTGGACCGCGGACGATCTCCCGATCGGCACGCAGCTGGCGGCGGCCTACGGGCGTGAGGACCTGCTCCTGCGCGTAGCCGGCCAGCTCGAAGCCGCCCGGCCCTGGGCAGAACGGCGCCCGGCGACCCACGCCTGACCCCGCGGTGACATGACCGTCCGAATCGCCGGCGGGCAGGGCTTCTACGGGGACACGCCGCGCGCGGTCGAGAG
>JAPSGP010000207.1 GCA_031177445.1 Acidimicrobiia bacterium | reverse complement strand
GGGCGAGGGAGGGAGCCGACATGGCCCAGAGCCCGGATTGGAAGCAATACCTCGAAGCAGGCATGCAGTTCACCGCGATGACCCGGTCCCAGGCGCAACGACGGGCGCGCGAGCTGGTGCGTGAAGGTCAACTCGCCCAGGAGCGGATGCAGGCCTTCGTCGAGGATTTGCTCGACACGAGCCGCAAGCGCGCCGACGAGCTCGTCGAGATCGTTCGTCGCGAAGTTGCACGTCAGCTGAAGGCCCTGGGCATCAGCCCCGATGCTTCGCGCCGGTCGGCACCGAAGAAGGCCACCAAGAAGGCGGGCACGAAGAAGAAGGCGCCGGCCAAGAAGAAGGCCACGGCGAAGAAGGCCGCAGGCACCAAGGGCACGAGCAAGAAGAAGTCGGCGACGAAGAAGTCGGGCACCAAAAAGGCCGCCAAGAAGCAGGCGGCCCCGGCGAAGCAGGCGCCGTAGGCGTCGTGCGCAGGCGCCTCGACGCCGAGCTCGTCCGCCGGGGCTTGGCACGGAGCCGTCACGGCGCGGTGGAGGCGATCGCCGGCGGGCGGGTGCTCGTGGGTGGCGCGCCGGCTCAGACGCCGGCTCGTCAGGTCGCCGCCGACGAAGCCATCACCGTGCTCGGTCCGCCGCCGCGCTTCGTGTCGCGGGGCGGGGAGAAGCTGGCCGGCGCGCTGGCGACGTTCGACCTCGAGGTCACCGGTCGGCGTGCGCTCGACGTCGGCGCGTCCACCGGCGGGTTCACCGACTGCCTGCTCCAACACGGAGCGGACCAGGTCGTCGCAGTTGACGTCGGGCGAGGCCAGTTGGCGTGGAAGCTGCGCAACGACGCCCGGGTCACCCTCTTGGAGCGCACCAACGTGCGCACGCTGGAGCCCGACACGATCGGTGGTGCCGTGCCCCTCTGCACGGTCGATGTCTCGTTCATCTCCCTGCGCCTGTGCGCGCCCGCGCTGGCACGGTGCACCGTTCCCGGAGCCGACGTCCTGGTGCTCGTCAAGCCGCAGTTCGAGGCCGGGCCCGCGCTCGTCGAGCGCGGCGGCATCGTTCGCGACCCGGGAGTGCACCAGACCGTGCTGTGCGATGTCCGCGATGCGCTCGCCGCCGATCGGTTGGTCGCGGTGTCGCTGACCGCGGCGTCGCCTCGAGGCGCCGATGGCAACCTCGAGTTCTTCTTCCACTGCCGGCACGATGGGCTTGCTCCGATCGGCGACGAGGTCATCGCCGCGAGCGTCCAGCGGGCGCACGTGACGCACAGCGAGGCGGACGCATGACCGACGTGATCGGTCTCGTCCCGCACCGGGAGCGCCCGCTGGCCCACGAGCTCGCCGACCGCGCCGCCAAGTGGCTCCGGGAACGGGGCGTGGAGGTGCGCATCCTGGCCGGGGACGCAGAAGCGGCGGGCCTCGACGCGCTCGGTTGCAACCGCGACAAGTTCCTCGACGGCCTCGAGGTCGCGATCTCGCTCGGGGGTGACGGCACCATGCTGCGCGCCGTCGACCTGGTCTACGACGCCGGGGTCGCGGTGCTGGGCGTGAACGTCGGCCAGATGGGCTACCTCACGGAGGTCGAGCCGTCGGGACTGGACGAAGCGCTCGACCGGCTGCTGGAACGCCAGTACGACGTCGTCGAGCGCATGATGCTCCAGGTCGACGTCGAGAGCCGCGGTCTGGCACGCGGTCGATGGTGGGCGCTCAACGAGGCGGTGCTGGAGAAGTCTCCGGGTGGGCGACTAGCCCGCGTCGACGTGTCGATCAACGGTGCCTTCTTCACGACCTACGCCGCCGACGGGGTCATCGTCGCGACCCCGACCGGGTCGACGGCGTACTCGTTCTCCGCTCGGGGTCCGATCGTCTCGCCTCGACACCATTGCCTGCTGCTGACTCCCGTCTCACCACACATGCTGTTCGACCGATCGCTGGTCCTCGGGCCCGAGGAAAAGGTGCGCTTCTTGGTCGACGATCGCAGCGTGCTGCTCACGCTGGACGGCCGCGAGCTGGGCGCGCTCGAAATCGGCGACGCCGTATCCTGCACCGGAGGGCCGCGCCCGGCCCGGATCGTCACGTTCGGGCCTCGCGACTTCCACCAGATCCTCAAGGCCAAGTTCGGCCTCGCCGACCGTTAGCGCGCATGCTCCTCGAGCTGCGGGTGGCCGAGCTGGGGATCGTCGCCGATCTCGCACTCGTCCCCGGCCCCCACCTCAACGCCATCACCGGCGAGACCGGGGCGGGGAAGACGCTCCTCATCGAAGCCCTCGAGCTGCTTCTGGGGGGCAGGGCGGACGCTGGGCTCGTGCGCGACGGCGCCGGCGAAGCGCGGGTCGAAGGGCGATTCGTCGACCCGGAGCGCGGCGACGAGGTCGTGCTGTCCCGGGTCGTCCCGGTCGAGGGCCGGAGCCGCGCCTACATCGACGGTCGCATGGCCAACGCCACCGAGCTCACCGAGGTCGGGGCGCGGCTCGTCGACCTGCACGGGCAGCACGCGCACCAGACCCTGCTCGCGCCAGCGGTACAGCGTGCCGCGCTCGACCGGTTCGCGGGCGCGCCGGCGCTCGACGCCCTCGACCGCTACCGGGCCGCTCGCGACGAGGAGCGCGAGCTCCGCACCGAGCTCGACGCGCTCGGCGGCGACGACCGCGCGCGAGCGCGGGAGCTCGACCTGCTGCGGTTCCAGATCTCCGAGATCGACCGCGCCGCCATCGAGGACCCGGGCGAGGACGTGACGCTTGAGGCAGAGGAGACCCTGCTCGCCGACGCCGCCGCCCACCGCGAGGACCTCGCCGCCGCGTTCGCCGCGCTCGAAGGACCAGCCGTCGATGCCGTGGGCGAGGCGAACGCCGCGCTGGCCTCCCGCCGCCCGTTCGCCGAGCTGGCCGAGCGACTGCGGTCGGTGCAGGCCGAGCTGGCGGACCTCGCGCACGATCTCCGCCTGGCCCGCGAGGCCGTGAGCGACGATCCGCAGCGCCTCGACGGCGTTCGGGCCCGGCGCCAGCTCCTGCGGGAGCTGACCCGCAAGTACGGCGAGACGCTCGCGGATGTGCGCGCCTTCGCCGATGCCGCCCGCTCGCGGCTGGCCGAGCTCGAGGGCTACGAGGCCCGGGCCACCGAGCTCCAGGGGCGCCTCGACACCGTCCGGGTTCGGCAGGGCGAAGCGTCCCGGGCGCTCTCGCGCGCCCGCGTCGAAGCAGCCGGCCGCCTCGCCGACGCGGTCACGGAACACCTGCGGGAGCTGGCCATGCCGGCGGCCCGCTGCGAGGTGCTGGTCGAGACGGCCGACCCTGGGGAGGACGGTGCCGACCGGGTGACGTTCCTCCTGGCCGCCAACCCGGGGGAGCCCGCTCGCCCCCTGGCCCGGGCTGCTTCGGGCGGCGAGCTGTCGCGTGCGATGCTGGCGGTGCGTGTGGTGCTCTCGGAAGCGCCACCGACGCTGGTGTTCGACGAGATCGACGCCGGCATCGGCGGTGAGGCCGGGATCGCGGTCGGCCGGCTGCTGGCCGATCTCGGGCGCCGGCACCAGGTCCTGTGCGTCACGCACCTGGCCCAGGTAGCAGCGTTCGCCGACACGCACGTGACCGTGGAGAAGCAGGAGCGGGAGAGCCGGACGGTGGCCAGCGCAGGGGGAGTGACGGGCGCGGCGCGCGTCGCCGAGCTGTCCCGCATGCTGGCGGGCGTGGGCGAGTCGACCCACGCTCGCAGGCACGCGGCCGAGCTGCTGGAATCGGCCGACAGCCACCGCCAGGCGGGAGCTCGCCGTGGCTAGGCGCCTGCTCAAGCGGCGCAAGGCCGAGCCGGACGTCACCGCGATCACCGGGCCGGCTCGGATCGGGCGCCGCACCAAGGACCTCGTGAAGCGGCTGCAGCCCGGCGACATCGCGGTGATCGATCACCGCGACCTCGACCGGGTCGCGGCCGAGAGCCTCATCGCGACCGGCGTCAGTGCGGTGGTCAACGCCGACACGTCGATCTCGGGGCGCTACCCGAACGGCGGGCCCATCCGGGTCGTCGATGCGGGCATCCCGCTCATCGACAACGTCGGCGAAGACGCGCTCACCCGTATCGCGGAAGGCGACCAGCTCCGCATCGTCGACGGTGAGGTCCGTCGCGCCGGCGAGGTCGTCGCCCGCGGGGAGCTGCTCACCCGCGAGGGCGTCGAAGCCGCGATGGAGGAGGCGAGATCCGAGATCGGGGGCGAGCTCGAGCGGTTCGCGGTCAACACACTCGAGTACATCCAGCACGAAGCCAAGGTGACGTTCGAACCGGTCGAGCTGCCGCTGCTCAGAACTCGCTTCAGGGGACGCCACGCGCTCGTCGTCGTGCGCGGCCACGACTATCGCAGCGACCTGGCCGCGCTCCGACCGTACATTCGCGAGTACCAACCGGTGCTCATCGGGGTCGACGGCGGCGCCGACGCGCTGCTCGAGATGGGGCTCAAGCCCGACATCATCATCGGCGACTTCGACTCCGTCTCCGAACGGGCGCTGAAAACGGGCGCCGAGCTCGTGCATCACGTCCATGTCGACGGCCGCGCTCCGGGCCGGGAGAACCTGCAGCGATGGGGACTGCCCTACCACGAGTTCGTCGTCGACGGCACCAGTGAGGACGTCGCCATGCTGCTCGCCTACGAGGCCGGGGCGCAGCTCATCGTCGCCGTCGGGACCCACGCCACGATGGTCGAGTTCCTCGACAAGGGCCGGCGGGGGATGTCGTCGACCTTCCTCACCCGGCTGCGGCTGGGACCGGTTCTCGTCGACGCCAAGGGCGTGAGCCGCCTCTACGAGGGCCGGGTGCGGAGGCGCGACATGGTGCTGCTGGTGGCATCGGCGCTGGTGGCGATGATCGTCGTTGGCATCGTGTCGGAGCCCATCCACGTCTTCCTGCGCGGCATCTGGTTCACCCTCGAAGACCTGTGGCTCTCGATCACCGACAACTTCTAATGCCCGCGCGATGATCAACTTCCGCTTCCACATCGCGTCGCTGGTCGCGGTGTTCCTCGCGCTCGCGCTCGGCATCGTCATCGGCTCGACCGTCATCGACCGCGCCATCGTCGACAACCTCAACGAGCGCCTCGACGACATCGAACGGGAGGCCGAGAGGACTGACACCAGGAACGACGAGCTCAGCAACACGATCGATCAGCTCGAGGAGTACATCGGGACGACGCAGGACTTCGTGGTTGTCGACACGCTCGACGGGGTCCCGATGATCACGCTCGCGGTGCGGGGGATCGACGAGTCCCCGGTCTCGGAGACGGTCGAGCTCGCGCAGAAGGCGGGTGCCGACGCCCTTGGCATCCTCTGGCTGGAGGAGAAGCTGAAGCTCGAGGACGAGTCCGCGATCGACGAGCTCGGCGCCATCGTCGGGCGGGAGGGCGCGAGCCGGCGAGCAGTCCGCAGCGCGACGTGGGAGGCGCTGGCAGCCCGCCTGGGCGGCACTCCCGGACAGTCCGGAGATCCCCCCGACCTGTTGAGCCGGCTGTCCGACGCCGGGTTCGTCCAGTTCCAGCCGGTCGGGGACCCGCCCAACGGATTCACGATCGACGACGTGCCTTCGGGCGGCGACCGAGCGCTGCTGGTCGACGGGACCGGGAGCACGCTGAGCGCCGAAGGAACGGTGCTGCCGCTGGCGCGCACGCTGCAATCGGCGGGGGTTCCCCTCGTCGTGGGCGAGGTGTACCAGGAGCAGGACGACGGCCCGGACCGGGGGGCGACGGTCGTACCCATCCGGTCCGACGACGAGCTGTCGGCAACGGTGTCGACCGTCGACGATCTGGACATGGTGCAAGGCCGGGTCGCCGCGGTCATCGGGCTGTCGCAGGTCGCGACCGGCGTCTATGGCCACTACGGCTATGGCAGCGACGTCACCGCGCCGTTCCCGACGCCCGTCAGCCCGTGAACCTGCGATGAACGAGACAACTTCGGTC
>JAPSGP010000206.1 GCA_031177445.1 Acidimicrobiia bacterium | reverse complement strand
ACCACCGCCTCGGTTGGGCTCGCGGCCGAGGCCTCTACGAGAAGGTGCGACGGCTCGGCGGCGGCGAGTTGGCCCTCGGTGACGATGCGCGCCGACGCCTCAGAGCGCGCGAGCCGGGATCGGAGGCGCGTATCGCCCTGGCGCCGGGGCACGGCCACGACGTCGAGGTCGGGTCGGTCGGCGAGGGCAGCGGCGAAGGTGCCGGGCCATCCCAGCACCGCCACGGGCTCGTCGTGCGGGAACGGCAGGCGCTCACCGAGTCGCCGGGCGGTGCGGTCGTGTTCGAGGACCTCGCACGCTTCCCACGCCGCCTCGGACGGGCTCGCCGCAGTCAGCACGCGCGCGCACAGCCACCAGAGCACGCCGGCAGCGGGATGATGCGCGAGGAGCCGCCGGCACGCCACGACCAGTCCGGCGGGATCGTGCGCGAACCCCGCGAGGCAATCGGCGGCCTCGGCGACGAACCACTGATCGTCGTCATCAGAGTCGCGGGCCAGCCGGCGGAGTCGCTCGAACGGCTGCACGGGATCGACAGTACCCGGCCGGGCGGGGGAATCGATCCGACCACGTGTCACGCGTACGTCGTCGTGGCGCGCACCGCGGCGAAGACGTCGTCCACGTCGCGCAGCGCAGCCTCGTGCCCGCGCAGGCCTTCGAGTGGTCCCTGCAGCTTGGCCCGGCCGCGCGCAAGGGCTTCCTGGACGCTGAGCTCACCTCGATGCATCGCGGCGGCGCTGTCGTAGTCGGTCAGGAAGCGGACGTCGGGATCCGGGGCGGCACCGGCATGGACCCGCAACCCGTCGGCCGCGAACCGCAGGTGATAGCGGACCTCACCGCGGGGACCGTCGCGCACGACCTGCTCGACCACGAGGGCGCCGAGGCCGGCGGGGAGCGTCGCCCGCCGGGCGGCGGTGTCGAGCTCGGCGATCCAGTCGGGGGACAGGAACTCGGCCATCGGACTCCTTCGTGGCGCCGATTCGTACCGCTCCGACTCATCCAACTCAGAGGTGGAAGCGTACGATCCGTTGATGGCATCCCGGGCGGAGGCCGGTCGGGTCGCCAGCCCTCCGCCGAGCCTGGCCGAGGTCGGCGCCCGCGTGGAGCGGCGGATCGTGGCCCTGCTCGACGCGGAGCTCGTTCGGTGGCGGGCGATCGATCCCGACCTGGAGGAGCCGCTGCGGGCGCTGCGGGAGCTCATCCTCTCCGGTGGGAAGCGACTGCGCCCGGCCTTCTGTCACTGGGCGTTCGTCGGTGCCGGGGGCGATGCCGATGATCCGGTGGTCGTCGACGTGGGCGCGGCGGTCGAGCTCCTGCACACGTTCGCGCTCGTGCACGACGACGTCATGGACGGGTCGGACCGCCGCCGGGGAGGGCCCGCGATCCACAGCCGCTTCGTGTCTCGCCACCACGCTCGGCGCGGGCGGGGCGAGGCGCGCCGTTATGGCGAGGGCGCGGCCATCCTCGTCGGCGACTTCGCCTTTGTCTACGCCGACATGCTCATGGCGAGCGCCCCGGAGATCGCTCGACCCGTGTTCGACGAGCTGCGCCTCGAGCTGTGCGTCGGCCAGTTCATGGACCTCGAGGGCACGGCGAGCGGCAGCCGCGACCCGGTGCGGGCCGGGCGCATCGAGCGCTACAAGTCGGGCAAGTACACCGTCGAGCGACCGCTACAGCTCGGCGCCGCTCTCGCCGGCCGCCTCGATGACCTCGCGGCGCCACTGAGCGCGTTCGGCGTCCCGCTGGGCGAGGCGTTCCAGCTGCGCGACGACCTGCTCGGCGTGTTCGGAGACGCTGCGGTGACCGGGAAGCCGGTGGGGGACGACCTGCGGGAGGGCAAGCTGACCCCGCTCGTCGCGGTGGCGGCGGCGCGGGCGACTGACGGGCAGGCCCACCTGCTCGAGCGGCTGGGCCGCGCCGACCTCGGCCCGGCCGACATCGCCGCGCTGCAGGCGGTGCTCGTCGACAGCGGTGCCCGCGACGAGGTCGAGCGGATGATCGAGCGCCTCGTCGCCCGAGCGATGGCCGCGCTCCGGCACGTTCCCATCAAGGACGAGGCGCGGGCGGCGCTGGAGGAGCTGGGGACCTTTGTCGCCTGGCGAGATCGCTGATCGAGGCGCGTGCGCGTCCTGATCGTGAGGAGGGCCTGGGTAGGCTCCCGCGCCGATGACGCCGGCGCCCGTCATCGAGGTCGCGGGCCTCGAGAAGCACTACGGCGCCACTCGGGCGGTGGATGGCGTCTCGTTTCGGGTCGATCCGGGCGAGGTGTTCGGGCTGCTCGGCCCGAACGGCGCCGGAAAGACGACCACGGTCGAGGTCCTCGAGGGCTACCGGGTCCCGGACGTGGGCGAGGTGCGGGTCCTGGGCCTCGACCCGATCCGTGACGGACGGCAGCTGCGGCTGCGCATCGGCGTGATGCTGCAGGACGGTGGGCTGTACCAGGGCATCGAACCGATCGAAGCGCTCCGCCTGTTCGCTTCGTACTACGACGACCCGGACGACCCCGAGCGACTCCTCGACGTCGTCGGGCTGCGCGACGCGCGCCGCACGCTCGTGCGCCGGCTCTCGGGTGGACAGCACCAGCGGCTGTCGCTGGCGCTCGCCCTGATCGGCCGCCCGTCACTCCTGTTCCTCGACGAGCCGACCGCCGGCATGGACCCGCGGGCCCGCGCGACGACGTGGCAGCTCGTGCGTGAGCTCCGTGATCGGGGTGTGACGGTGCTCTTGACGACGCACGCCATGGTCGAGGCCGAGCAGCTCTGTGACCGGGTGGCGATCGTCGACCGCGGGCGGATCGTCGCCTCCGGGACCCCGGGCGAGCTCACGACCGACGTGACCCGCGACCGCACCAGCTTCTCGGCCAAGCCCGGCCTCGACCTCGCCGATCTCGCGGCCGCTCTCGGTGTCGACAGCACCGACGTTCACGAACCGCGTCCGGGGGAGTACGTCGTCGCCGCCGAGGCAACGCCCGCGTTCGTCGCCGCGCTGGCGCTGTGGCTGCGCGACCGCGGCATCACGCTCGGCGAGCTCCGGGGCGGCCGTCGAACCCTGGAAGAGGTGTTCCTCAGCCTCACGCACGAGGAGCCGAGGTGAGGCGCACGGCGCTCGTGGCGCAGACGCGGGTCGAGCTCGTGCTGACGGTCCGGCGCGCCGAGAGCCTGCTCGTCACACTGGGGATCCCGCTCGGCATCCTCGTCTTCTTCGCCAAGGTCGATGCCGTCACCGACCTGCGGGATCCGATCGACTTCCTCGTGCCCGGCATCCTCGCCCTCGCGGTCATGTCGACGGCCATGGTCAGCCTCGGGATCGCCACCGGCTACGAGCGCCACTACGGGGTGCTCAAGCGCCTGGGCTCGACCCCGCTCTCGCGCGCCGGCCTGCTCACAGCGAAGACCACGAACGTGCTCTTGATCGAGCTCGTGCAGGCGCTCGTCATCGTGGCCACCGGGCTCGCCCTCGGGTGGAGCACGAGTGCGCGGCTCCTGCCCGTCATCGTCCTGCTCCTCGTCGGCACGGTCGCGTTCGCCGGCATCGGCCTGCTCATGGCGGGCACGCTCCGTGCCGAAGCCAACCTCGCGCTTGCCAACGCCCTCTTTCTCGTGCTGCTCTTCCTCGGCGGCATGGCGTACCCGCTGGAGCGGCTGCCGGGCGCACTCCAGGCGATCGCGGAGGCGTTGCCGGCTGCCGCGCTGGCCGAGAGCGTGCGCGACGTGCTCGATCCCGGGGCTGCGTTCCCGCTCGCGCACGTGCTCGTGCTGGTCGGCTGGGCGATCGCGGCCCCGCTCGCGGCCGCCCGCTTCTTCCGGTGGGAGGAGTGACGACCGACCCGATGAGAACTAGTTCAGGATCTTCTCGAGTGGCTCTTGGAGGTCGGCTTCACTGGTGAGGCCGGCGAAGAAGCGATCGGCGATGGTGCCGTCTCGCCGGATGAAGAACGTCTGCGGCAGCGCCCGAATGCCGTAGTCGTTGCGGCCCACCGCGCCGCGCTCGTCGACGCCATTGGGCCAGTCCGCTCTCAGCTTGCGCACGAAAGCGCGCGAGTCGCTCGGGATGTCCTCGAAGGCGACGCCCACGACCGCGAGGTCCTCGTCGGTGTGCTTTCGCAGCGCCTCCTTGAACAGCGGGAACTCGTCGCGACACGGCTTGCAGTACGAAGCCCAGAAGTTCAGGACCACCGGACGTCCACGGAAATCCGAGAGTCGCACCGTTCCGTCGCCCTCGAGCGCAGGCAGCTCGAAGTCGGGCGCTTCGTCTCCGATCTCGGCCCGGTCCCCGACGGAAACGTCTCGTGTCGGGGTGATGCCGGTGTCGTCGTCGTCGGACGCGGTGAGCGCAGCCACGATCCCGGCAACGCTGGCGACGACCACGACGCCGGCGACGATGATCAGCCAGCCCCGGCGATGGAGCCGGCGGTCAGGCGGTGCGGACAAGGGTGTCGATGGCAATGGCGACGAAGAGCAGCGCGAGATAGGTGTTCGAGAAGAGGAAGAGCCGCATCGCTCGTGCTGGCGTCGTCTCGCGCACCAGCTTGCTGGCCTGCCACACGAAGAGCGCGCCGAGCACGATCGCGGTCACGATGTAGATGACACCCATGGGCTCGAAGAACAGCAGCCCGAGCGTCACGGCGACGACGATCACCGAATACACGAAGATCTGCCGGGCCGCAACGGTTGCGCCCTTCACCACCGGCAGCATCGGGATCCTGGCGGCCGCGTAGTCCTCCTGGTAGCGCAGCGAGAGTGCCCAGAAGTGCGGGGGCGTCCAGCAGAAGATGATCGCGAACAGCACCCATGCGGGCGCATCGAGAGTTCCCGTGACCGCAGCCCATCCGACGAGGACAGGCACCGCGCCAGCCGCTCCACCGATGACGATGTTCTGCGTACTCCGCGGCTTGAGCCAGATCGTGTACACGAAGACGTAGAAGAGCATCGCGCTGACGGCGAGCGCGGCCGCGAGGAGGTTCACCGTCGTATACAGCCAGACGAAGGCCGCGACCTCGAGCAGAACGCCGAAGACGAGCGCGTGTCCGGGTTCGATCTGACCCATCGGCAGGGGCCGTCCGTGGGTGCGGCGCATGTACTGGTCGCGGTCGCGCTCGATCCAGCAATTGAGCGTGTTGGCGCCGCCGGCCGCGAGCGCGCCCCCGATCAGCACCTCGGCAATGAGCGCCAGTGACGGCAGCTCGCCGGCGGCGAGCACCATGGCGGGCACCGTTGTGACCAGCAGGAGCTCGATCACGCGCGGCTTCGTGAGCGCGAGATACGCCCCCAGCGTCGAGCGCAGACGCATGGATTGGACAGTCGATTGGGCCACGAAGCTCCAGCAACGAAGGGGTCCCGTGGGCGAATCTACCCCTGGATGAGAGCGAGCCCTGAACCGTGTGGACAGTAACCTCGGCCGCATGCCGCAAACGCGTGGATCACGCGACGGAGCGCAGGACGACGACGTCAAGCAGTCCATTCGCATGACGGCCGACCGCATCCTCGTGCATCCCTCCGACGAGGTGGGGGAGCGCCGCAGCCGGGCCGGCATCGTCATCCCGGCGACCGCGGCACAGAGCCGACGGCTGGCGTGGGCCAAGGTCGTCGCGGTGGGGCCCACGGTGCGCAACGTCGAGGACGGCGACCTGGTCCTGTTCCTCCCCGACACCGGGTTCGAGGTCGAGATCCGTGGCGACGAGTACCTGCTCCTCCGGGAGCGTGACGTCCACGCGGTTGCTTCGAGCCGCACCGAGGGCCAAACCGGCCTGTATCTGTGATCGACCCTGCCAAGCACTTCCGGCTCGACGGCAGGGTCGCACTCGTCACAGGTGGCACCCTCGGAATCGGCCGCGCCATCGCGGAGACGTTCGCCGGTGCGGGCGCCAGCGTGTGCGTGCTCGCCCGCAAGGCCGACGAGCTCGACGAGACGCGCCGGGCACTCGAAGCGATC
>JAPSGP010000205.1 GCA_031177445.1 Acidimicrobiia bacterium | reverse complement strand
GGGCGAGTTCGAGGTCGACTGCGCCGACAACTCGGTGACCGGCGTCCGTGACGAGCTCGTCGCCGACCTCACTCGGGGCTACGTGCGCGCCGCGCCGGGAAGCCTCGAATCGACTTCTTACGATGACGCAACAGGCTCGTTGGCCGCTGCCGGCAACGCCGGAGACGGCGATGCCGGTCCACTGCTCGCCTTTCATCCCGGCCCGCGCGCTGTCAACGTGGATGCGCGGGTCGTGGGGCTGGGCCGCCCCGACGTCGAGTCGCTCGCCGGAGGCGGAGTCTTGATCCGCGCCAAACCACGGAACGGTGCGTGGCAGCTCGAGGTCGGGCCGCGGTAGCGCTCCAGTAGCTTCGGACGCCGTGCCCCAATCAGGCGTCGTCGTCGAAGGACTCGTCAAGCGCTTCGGCTCGTTCGAGGCGTTGCGCGGCGTCGACTTCGCGGTCGCCGAGGGGACTGTCGTGGGCTTGCTCGGCCCCAACGGCGCCGGCAAGACGACCACCATCAACATCCTCACCACCTTGCTCCCCGCCGACAGCGGCCGCGCGTGGGTCGCGGGCTACGACGTCGAGCGCCAGCCCCAGCTGGTGCGCAGCGTCATCGGGCTCACGGGCCAGTACTCCGCCGTCGACGAGGACCTCACCGGGCGCGAGAACCTCGTGCTCGTGGGCCGGCTCGGCCGGCTCGGCAAGTCGGCGGCGCGCGAGCGAGCCGGCGAGCTGCTCGACGTGTTCGACCTCACCGAAGCCGGCGACCGGCTGCTGCGCACCTACTCCGGTGGGATGCGTCGGCGCCTCGACCTCGCGGCCAGCTTGATGGTCGCGCCGCAGGTGCTGTTCCTCGACGAGCCCACGACCGGCCTCGATCCCCGGAGCCGGCTCCAGCTCTGGGAGGTGATCGGCGGGCTGCGTAGCGTCGGCACCACGATCGTGCTCACGACGCAGTACATGGAAGAGGCCGATCAACTCGCGGACCGGATCAGCGTCATCGACGGCGGGCGCATCATCGCCGAGGGCACCGCGGACGAGCTCAAGACGCGTGTCGGCGGCAACGTCGTGCATCTGACGCTGTGCGATCGGACGGCGACGTCGAAGGCGGCCGATCTTCTTGCCCGGGCGTTCGCAGTCGCCCACGGCGAGCTCGTGGTCGACGACGACCTCGGCACCGTGCAAGTCCCGGTGGCCGAGGGATCGGCGGCCCTGGTGGAAGCGGTGCGGGCCCTCGACGGCGAGGGCGTCGAGGTCGCCGATCTCGGCCTGCGCCGGCCGTCCCTCGACGACGTGTTCCTGTGCCTCACCGGGCACATCGCCGACGAGCCCCGCCCGGACGCGCCCATGCTCCGGCGTCCCCGATCGTCGATGCGCGGCCGATGACCACGCTCTCGCAGCCGATCGCGTTCCCGACCGCGGAGGAGCGCGCCGCACTGCCGCCTCGACGCGTGCTCGGCGACATCACGATCCTCGCCCAGCGCAACTTGCGGCGACTGCTACGCAACACCGGACTCATCGTGTTTTCGACTATTCAGCCGCTGATGCAGCTGATCCTGTTTGCGTACGTCTTCACTTCGGTCGTCGACCTGGGCGAGGGCATCAGCTACAAGGACTTCGTCGTTCCTGCGGTGCTGGTGCAGTCCATGACGTTCTCGGCCATGGGTTCCGGCGTGGGGATCGCGTACGACCTGCAGTCGGGGATGATCGACCGGTTCCGCGTGCTGCCGATCGCGCGCTCCGCCTTCCTCGTCGGTCGTATCGTCAGCGACAGCCTGCGCCTCGGGCTGCAGTCGATCCTGCTCGTGGCCGCCTCGCTCGCCATCGGCTTCCACTTCCAGAACGGGTTCGTGGGCGCCGTCGGCATGATCGTCGTGCTGGTGCTGTTCGGCATGGCCCTCACGGCGTTCTCGGCATGGATCGGGTTGGCAGTCGGTGACCCCGAATCGGTCCAGCCGGCCGTGTTCATCCCGGTGCTGCCGTTGGTCTTCACGAGCTCCGCGTTCGCGCCCGTCTCGCGGCTTCCCGAATGGATGCAGCCAGTCGCCTACGTGAACCCGATCACCGCTGCGATCGATGCCGCCCGTGGGCTCGCGCTCGGGAACGACACCCTCGAGCGCGTGAGCGACGTGTCACTCACGACGTCGTTGCTCCAGTTCGCGGCGTGGTGGGTCGCGATCGTGGTCGTCTTCACCTGGCTCGCGGTTCGTCGCTACCGCAGAGGCTGAGCTCCAGGGTCAGGCTGCCTCGGTGGTGATCGAGGCGATCATCCCCTCGATCACGGATCGCACGCCCGCAGGGTCGGCTCCATCGGCGATCGACGTCGCCGCTTCGTGGAGCGCCGCCAGCACGACGGGTGCGAGCGCGTCGACCGGCCCGATCCGCAGCCGGCCGGCCTGCTCGGCTGCCTCGAGCGCGCCACGCACGAGCCCGAGCCCGTACTGCTCGGCAAGCGCCCGTCGCACTCCGGGCGCGAACACCGCCGGCGCGTCGAGCAACACGATGCGTCGCACCTCGGGCGTGGCGGCGGCGTCGAGGAACGAGAGCGCGCCGAGCCGCAACTGCTCCACCGGATCCCGGGTACCGCCGCCCGCCGCGATCGTGGCGTCGCACAGCTCGGTCTCGACCTCCTCGTAGACGGCGCGGAACAGCTCCTCCTTGGAGGCGAAGTGGTGATAGAGCGCGCCTCGCGTGACCCCCGCCCGCTCGACGATCTCCTCTCGACCGGCGGCCGCGAAGCCACGCTCGGCGAAGAGCGCCCGCGCCGCCGCGATCAGCGCCGCCCGCGTCTGCTCCCGCCGTTCCGCCTGGGTCCGGCTGTGACTGCTGTCACCCTTGACGATCCGAGCCTCCCGTGAGATACATGCAGGCAGCCTGCACGTTAGTCGCAAGCATCCCGAAGGGGGAATCGACCATGGCACTCCCGCGTGACGAGGTGTCGGATGGCCTGCTGCACGAGCTCGGCCAGTTCGAGGAGCTCCTCCGGAGCTTGAGCGCCGAGGAGTGGGAGACCTCCAGCCGGTGCGCCGGGTGGACGGTGGGCGACGTCGCCCGCCATGCCGTCGGTTCGATGGCCGACGTCGTCGCCGGCCGGCTCGACGGGCTCGGCACCCCCGAGGTCACCGAGCGCGAGGTCAACGAGCGGGCTGGGAAGACCGCGGCCGAGATCGCCGACGAGTGCGCCGAGGTCCAGAAGGCGACGGCGGGCATGCTCCCGATCTTCGACGACGCTGCCTGGGCCGCGCCCGCGCCCGGGGGCTACGACGGATCGCTGGGCGACGGGGTCGAGGCGCTGTGGTACGACTTCTGGCTCCACGCCGACGACATCCGCGCTGCGATCGGCCGCCCGAGCGTGCTCGGCGACGGCCTCCGTGGCGGTGTCTCGCACGTGCAGTTCGAGCTGTCGAAGCGCGGCTGGCGTGGCGAGGTGCCGGCGGGCGACGAGGCCTTCCACTTCGTGCTCGAAGCGACCGGGCGCGCCCCGTCGCGACCTGACGGCCCAATCAACATCTACGCCTGACGAACGCACGTCCTGACCGTTGGTACAGCTGAGCCGGATCGAGATCCCTGTTCGGCACCAACGCTGGTACTAGGGCCGTAGCCGTTGCAGCAGCGGGATCGCGGCGATCTTCTCCGCCGTGAGCTCGTCCCACCGCAGCGACGGCGGCTGCCAGCGGGTGGGGCGGGGGCATCGGAGGACGCGGTCGGGTGTGACGACGAGATCGACGTGGAGGTCGTGCCCGGTCGTCGGGATCGATCTGGCGGGCAGCAACTGACGACCGTGGACGGTGGTGACGACGACCGTCCGCTCGCCGACGAGACCGGCCTCGGTCGCGATCGCGAGCTCGAGATCACTGAAGCCGCCCCCTTTCCCCAGCCGGGCGCCCGCTTCGTCGACCGCGACGCACCCGGCGACCACGAGGTCGACGGGCTCGAGCGCGTCGACGTCGACCGGCCGGCCATGGCGGGATGCGCCCTTGATCGAGCTCGCGCTTCGGGCATCGACGTCGAGCTCGGCCGGGTCGAGGAGGAAGAAGGGATGCTCCTCGGCAAGCCGCGGGACCGCCATGAACAGGACCTTGCCGTCGGCGAGCGCCCGCTGCCGGACCGGCCACTGGGGCGAGTCCGGGTTCGCTTTCACCGTCGCCGCCGCTCTCCATTCGTCGGTCTCGGCCAGCCGGCGCGCTGCCGCCTCGGCGCCGACGAAGTTCGGGATGCGACCGCCCGGCTTGGGGAACCGTGCGATCCCGGGCTCGTCGAGGGCCTCCCACACGCGTTCGCGCACCGCCGCCTTCCCCGCCAACAGGGTGGGATCGCCGCCGGCGTCGTGATCGTGCGGGCGGGGCCGTCGCGGGGACCGAGCCTTGGTCACGTCTCGTGCTACGCGACCGCGAGGGGTTCGCGACGACCGCGGAGCACCCGCACGCCGGCGCCGCCGAAGGCGAGATCGGCGCCGATCTCGAACAGCGCCGCGAACCACGAGAATCCGGTCACGTCGGCGTGGGCCTCGGCGCCGGGGAAGGCGTCGCTGAGCACTCCCCAGTCGGGGAGCAGGTGCACGACCGTGAACCCGAACGCGCTGGCGAATCCGATCGCGATTGCGGCCAGCGGCGCCCACCGGTGCCGGGTGAAGACGAGGAACAAGGTGAACAGCGCCCCGACGGTTTGGAGGTTCCCGAGCCAGAACACGGCTGCCGGCAGTTCGTCGAGGCCGCGGCGGGCGTGATCGGCGCCGTGGACGAGCAGCGCCACCGCGAACACCACCCCGGTCGCGAGCAGGACCCCGTCGTCGCCCGCCCGTCTCGGCGATGACCGAGCCATGTGGCCTCCTCGGGTCTTCGGCGTCCTTGATAGACGCCTCCGGCGGGAACTGGCGAATCGGAAGCGAATCGGAAGGGACCGAACGCAGGCGTCTCTGGGAGCGTCCAACCTTCGTGCCGCCCGCGCTCGCCCGCGTCCGCAGATCCCGCTAGGTGTAGTGCTCGATCGCCGCGCGCGCCGCGCCGACGTATCCGCCTCCAAACTTGAGCGCATGCACGACGAGCGGCGCGATCTGATGGAGCTCGACCCGCTCCTCCCATCCCTGGGCCAGCGGGCCGTGCTCGGCGTAGGCGGCGAAGCACGCGGGCCCGAACCCGCCGAACAACCGCATCATCGCCAGGTCGAACTCACGGTGCCCGCCGTGTGCCGCTGGATCCACCAGCCAATTGCGCCCCGACCGGTCGACCAGCCGATTCCCTGCCCAGAGGTCACCGTGCAGGCGCGCCGGCGGTTCGTCGGCCGCGCCGAAGCCCCCGAGCGCACCGGCGAGTCGCTCGAGCCGGCGGATCGTGTCCTCGGGCAAGGTGCGGGCATCGCGCGCCAGCCGCGCCAGCGGCACGAGCCGGCGCTGCCCGTAGAACTCGGGCCAGGTCGCGCACGGGTCGTTGGGCAGCCCGCGGCTTCCGGTCGAGCGCCGATCCTCGCGCCCGAACGACGGCGCGCCTGCCGCATGCAGCCGGGCGAGCGCGGCGCCGAGCTCCGAATCATGGGCGCTTCGACCGCTGCCTTCGTCGATCCACTCGAGCACCAGGAACGACGGACCCGCTGCCGACCCGTCCGACACCGCGAGCACCTCCGGCAGCGCGACCGCGGCGGGCTCGCGCAGCCAGGTCAGCCCGGCGGCCTCGGTGGTGAAGAAGTTCGGCGGCGGCGACGGATGCGTCTTGGCGAACACGCGTCGACCGTCGTCGAAGTCGACGGCGTACGCCGCCGCGACATCGCCGCCGTGGACGACCGAGACCTCCCGGATACCGGCGTCCAGCGCGTGCTCCAGCGCGGCGCGAAGCCTCTGCTGCATCGGCGGCGAGCCTATTGAGCGCCCGCCGGCTCCTCGCTCTGCTCACCTGCGTCGTCGTCGTGCTCGGCGCGATCGGATATGTCGCGCTACAAGCGGCCCCGTCGGGCACC
>JAPSGP010000489.1 GCA_031177445.1 Acidimicrobiia bacterium | reverse complement strand
ATGTAGTACGGGAAGCGCGCCGCGCAGCCGATGCCCGACACGAACACCAGGTTCTCGGGCTGGACGCCGAGCTCGGGCAGGAGTAGCTGGACGGCTGCCAGGATCGAGTAGTCGCCGCAGCCCGGGCACCAGCGCACCTCCTGGTCGGACTGGAAGTCCTTGCGGCTGAGCGTGACGGCTTCTTCCGGCATCAGAGGAGCTCCAGGATCGCGGCTTCGATCTCGGCAGCGCGGAACGGGATGCCCTGCACCTTGGTCAGGCTCCGGGCGTCGACCAGGTATTCGGCGCGCACCAGGCGCGAGAGCTGTCCGAGGTTCATCTCCGGGACGAGGACCTTCGGGTACCGCGCGAGCACATCGCCGAGGTTCGACGGGAACGGGTTGAGGTGGACGAGATGGGCATGCGCCACCCGCTTGCCGGCGCCGCGGACGCGTCGCACCGCCGCCTGGATCGCACCCCAGGTGCTGCCCCATCCGAGCACGAGTACCTCGGCGTCCGGCTCGCCGTCGACCTCGACCGGCGAGACGTCGGATGCGATGCGGGCGACCTTCGCGTCTCGGATCCGCACCATCAGCTCGTGGTTGGCCGGGTCGTAGTTGACGTTGCCGGTGCCGTCCTGCTTCTCGAGTCCCCCGATGCGGTGCATCAGACCCGGCGTGCCGGGAATGGCCCACGGTCGCGCCAAGGTGTCGTCGTCGCGCAGGTAGGGCCAGAACTCGCCGTCGTGGTTGGGCGCGCCGGCGAACGGCACGCCGATGTCGTCGAGGGCGTCGACGTCGGGCAGCAGCCACGGCTCGGCGCCGTTGGCGAGATACCCGTCGGTGAGGAGGATCACCGGCGTGCGGTACTTGAGCGCCAGCCGCACCGCCTCGAACGCGGCGTCGAAGCAGTGGCTCGGCGAGCGCGCGGCCACGATCGGCATCGGCGCCTCGCCGTGGCGGCCGTACATGGCGAGCAAGAGGTCGGACTGCTCGGTCTTGGTGGGCAGCCCGGTCGATGGCCCACCGCGCTGGACGTCGACGATGATCATCGGCAGTTCGAGGCTGACCGCCAGGCCCATGCTCTCGGCCTTGAGGTCCATGCCCGGGCCGCTGGTGGCGGTGACGCCCAGATGTCCGGCGAAGGCACCGCCGATGGCAACCCCGGCGGCGCCGATCTCGTCCTCGGCCTGGATCGTGCGCACGCCGAAGTTCTTGTGCTTCGAGAGCTCGTGGAGGATGTCGGACGCGGGCGTGATCGGGTACGACGCGTACACGATGGGGAGACGTGCCTGCTGCGACGCCGCGATGAGGCCATACGACAGCGCGAGGTTGCCGGTGATGTTGCGGTACCGGCCCGCGGGCAGCTGCGCCGGCGGCACCTCGTACGCGTGCCCGAAGATCTCGGCGGTCTCGCCGAAGTGGTAGCCGGCCTTGAACGCGGCGAGGTTGGCGTCGCGCACCATCGTCCGGTCGGCGAAGCGCTTCTCGATCCACTCCACCACGGACTCGGTGGGACGCGTGTACATCCAGGACACCAGGCCCAGGGCGAAGAAGTTCTTCGAACGCTCGGCGTCGCGGGGCTTGACCCCGAGCTCGGACGTCGACTCGAGCGTGATCGAGGTCATCGGGACCTGGATGATGCGGTACGCGGCCAGCGAGCCGTCCTCCAGCGGGTCGACCTCGTAGCCCGCCTTCTTCAGATTGCGCTCCTCGAACGCGTCCGAGTTGATGAGCAGGGTCGAACCGGGCGGGACGTCGCTCACGTTGGCCCGGAGCGCGGCCGGGTTCATCGCCACCAGGACGTTGGGCGCGTCGCCCGGCGTCAGGATGTCGTGATCGGAGATGTGGACCTGGAACGACGAGACGCCGGCGATGGTGCCTGCCGGCGCCCGGATCTCGGCCGGGAAGTCGGGCAGCGTCGCGAGATCGTTGCCGAAGGCGGCGCTGAGCTCGGTGAAGCGGTCACCGACGAGCTGCATGCCGTCGCCGGAGTCACCGGCGAAGCGGATCACCACCCGGTCGACGGTTTCCGGTGGTCGGCTCGAAGTCGTTTCGGTCGTCATTGACCTGTCTCGATAGATGTCGCGTGTACTCGTCGATCATACGTCCGCGAGCGCCCGCCCCCTGACCTGGGGACAGTTCGGCGTGAACGAGATTGACCCCGCGTAGTTAGGTGATCGACGCCTCGTAGATGCTCTGGATGGTCCTGTCCAGGAGGCGATCGAACTCGTCGTCGGTCTGATCGGCCGACAGCCCCTCGGTCAGCGCACGGGAGAAGCTCGCGATCATCCCGGTGTTGCGCGCAAGCCGGGCGTTCGCCTCTTCTCGGCTGTAGCCCCCCGAAAGCGCCACGACCCGCAGCACCTTCGGGTGCTCGATGAGCTCGGCGTAGAAGTTGTCGGCCTCCGGGAGCGTGAGCTTCAACATCACC
>JAPSGP010000204.1 GCA_031177445.1 Acidimicrobiia bacterium | reverse complement strand
CCGAAGCCGAGCTCGATCGCGCCGCACGGTCGTTGGCGGAACAGCACGCGAGTGCCGACGCCGGGTATGCACGAGCCCTCGACCATTATCTCGGCTTCGGCGGCGGCGACACCGCTCCTTCGGGCGAGGAGCTCGCCCACCGACTCCTCGCAACGATCCGGCTCCTGGGACAGGTAGCCCACGCGCAACGTCGGCGGCGTCCGGACGATCCGACCGCGATCGGGGGCGTCGAGGCCGGCGAGGGCCCGGAGGAGCGTCGTCTTGCCGGCGCCGTTGGCGCCGACGACGCCGACGCAGGTCGCGGGCCCGACCGTCAGCGAGACACCGTCGAGGACGGTGTGCGCGCCGAACGCCGTGACGACGTCCGTGGCGACGAGGGCGAAGGAAGACGGAGACATCTGCGGATCCCGAGTGAGAGGGCGGACACGGCCGGAGCGGGATCGACGCGTTACATCCCTTCCAGGTTATCCAGTGCGAACCGAGGCGGTCCTAGGACTTTCGACCGAGGAAAGTCCGGTCGCGCGCCCGATGCAGTCACGACCTCGAGTCCGTACGGTGCGGTCAGCGACACAAGGAGACCTCAGATGCAACCGACAGCACTCATCACCGGGGCGTCACGAGGGCTCGGTCTCGCGCTGGCACGCGCACTCGCGCGGCGGGGGTACGCACTCGTCATCGACGCCCGTGACCCGTCCTCGCTCCACCAAGCAGCCGATGACCTCGCCCAAGGGACGGCGGTCACCGCCATCGCCGGGGACGTCGCCGACGAGAGCCATCGCCGCGCGCTCGTCGCCGCCGTCGAACGGCTCGGCGGCGTCGACGTCGTGGTCCACAACGCCAGCCTCCTCGGGCCGTCGCCACAACCGTCCCTGGACGAGTACCCGCTCGACGTGTTCGAGCGCGTCTACGCGGTGAACGTCTTCGCACCGCTGCGGCTGACCCAGCTCGTCCTCCCCCATCTGCGCCCCGGCGCGCGTGTGCTGTCGATCACGTCGGACGCCGCGGTCGAGCCGTACGAGGGATGGGGTGGCTACGGTTCGTCGAAGGCTGCGCTGGAGCACTGGACCCGCATCTTCGGGGCCGAGCATCCCGAGCTGCACGTCTACGTCGTCGACCCGGGCGACATGCGGACCCAGATGCACCAGGACGCGTTCCCAGGCGAGGACATCTCGGACCGCCCGCCGGCGGAGGCGAGCGTCCCCGGACTGCTCGCGCTCATCCGCGGGGACTTGTCGAGCGGCCGCTACGTCGCCCGGACGCTCGCAACGGGGGAAGCGGCATGACCGCCCTCGCAGTAGCGCCGGCACCGGCGCCGGCACGGCCTCCCGCCGCGGTGTCAGCGCCGCGCTTCGAGCTGCCCTCGGCGCTCGTGGCCGACGCGCCCGCCGAAGCGCGCGGGCTCGACCGAGACGGCGTTCGCCTGCTCGTCGCGTCCAGACGCAATGGCGACCTCGTCGACGCGGTGTTCCGCGATCTCCCCGACTTCGTCGACGCCGGCGACCTGCTGGTCGTGAACAGGTCCGCGACCGTGCCCGCGGCCGTCGCCACGACCGACGACCGCCTGGTGCACTTCTCGACCGAGCTGCCGGGTGGGCTGTGGGTCGTCGAGGTCCGGAAGCCTTGTGCCGCCGGAAGCATCGCCTTCTCCGGCGCCCACAGCGGCGAGGTCGTCGGGCTGGCCGGCGGCGGGGCGGTGCAGCTCCTTTGTCGCTATCCGATCGACGGCCCGCCGCGGCTCTGGGTTGCGCAGCCACACGTCGCCGGGTCCGTGCTCGACTACCTCGCGCGAAACGGCCGGCCGATCCGCTACGGCGCCACGGAGCGCGCGTTCCCGATCGACGCCTACCAGACTGTCTTCGGGATCGAACCCGGCAGTGCCGAGATGCCGAGCGCGTCGCGCGGCTTCACGCCCGAGCTGGTGACCCGGCTCGTGACGAAGGGGGTCGGCATCACCCCGTTGACCTTGCACACCGGCGTCTCGTCCCAGGAGGCGGGCGAGCCGCCCTATCCGGAGCGGTATCACGTCCCTGCGATCACCGCCGAACGGGTCAACGACGCTCGCGACCGTGGGCACACGGTGATCGCCGTGGGCACGACCGTCACCCGCGCGCTGGAAACGGTTGCCGACGAGGACGGGCACGCGCATCCGGGCGCCGGCTGGACCGATGTCGTGATCACACCCGAGCGGGGTGTGCGCGTGGTCGACGGCCTGCTCACCGGCTGGCACGAGCCCGAAGCGTCACACCTGCAACTGCTGGAGGCCGTCGGCGGCCGAGCGCTCCTCGACCGCAGCTACGCCGCCGCCCTCGACCTCCGCTACCGCTGGCACGAGTTCGGCGACCTCCACCTCATCCTGCCGTAGCCCGCTCACACGGTCCCGAGGGGCTCGGTGCCGATGACGTGCTTGGCGCGGAGGTCGGCGAGGTCGGTGTCGGTGAGGCCGAGACGGTCGCGCAACACGTCGTCGGTGTGCTGGCCGAGCAGCGGCGCCGGCTCGCGCCAGTACCGGCGCGGACCGGCAGAGAACCGCATCGGCCAACCCGGGTAGTCGTGCTCGCCAACCACCGGGTGCTCCACCGGCTCGAAGAAGCCCCGGGCCTGGAGCTGCGGGTCGTCGAGAGCCGCATACGCCGCCACCATCGGCGCCGCCGCGATGCCGTCACTGAGCAGCTCGCGCGCCGCCTCCTCGGGCGAACGTTCCCCACACCACGTCGCGCGAGCATCGGATGCCATCGGGTCGCCGTCGAGGTCGACCGCGATCCACCGCTCGCCGTCCTCGTCGTCTGCGCAGCGGTACACACCGCCGTCGCCGCGCCGCTCGAGCAGGACGCCGTACGCCGACTGCTCGGCGACCTGTTCGGCCGTCATCGACGCCGCGACCTCGATCATCGGCATCTCGACGAGCTGGCCCTCGCCGGTTCGATCTCGATGCTCGAGCGCGGCGACCACTGCGAGGGCGGCGTGGACGCCGACCGCAGGGTCGACGAAACCGCCCGGGATGATCGGAGGTCCGCCCTCGTACCCGGTTACCCATGCCATCCCGGTCATCTGCTCCATCGTCTGGGCGAACCCGGGACGATCGCGCCACGGCCCCGTGAGCCCGAACGCAGGGAGTCGCAGATAGACGACATCGGGCTTGATCGCTCGCACCGCCGCGTCGTCGAGGCCGAAGCCGTCCATCACCCGCGGCGTGAAGTTCTCGCACACGACGTCGACCGTTCCGATGAGGCGCCGGGCGAGATCGAGACCCTCGGGTTGCCCGAGGTCGAGCGTGATGCCGAGCTTGCCGAGGTTCGTGGCCGCGAACAGCGCCGACTGCTCGTAGTAACGCGGGTCGTCCTTGGGCTTCACCGCGGCCGAGAACCGGATGCCGTCCGGTCGCTGCAGCGACTCGACCTTGATCACTTCGGCGCCCATGGCGCTGAGCCAGGACGTCGCGTACGGACCCGACCAGAACGCGGTGAAGTCGAGCACCGTGATGCCGGCGAGCGGCCGGTCACCGTCCGCGTCCGGGCGACGCGCGCGTTGCCGCGCCGCTGGGATCGGATCCACGGCGTGCTCGCCGAGGCGCGGCGCCGGCGTCATCTCACGATCCGGCACACGCGAGAACCGGAACGGTGCTCGCGGCCGCAGGAAGCCGGCACCCGGCTGGCGCACGAAGACGTCGCGCTCGACCAGCTGCTCGAACTCGGGCAGCGTCAGCCCGTTGCCCAGGGCCGCCGCGGGTACCCGCTCGGCGGCGCAGCGCTCGACCACTTCGTCGGCGTCGAACTGCATCGTCCACCCCCGGACGATCTCGTTCACCTCCTTGGCCCGCACGAACCGGCCCAGCATCGTCGCCAGCTCCTCGTCGCCGGCAAGGTCGTCCCGCCCGATGGCGCGGAGCAGCGACAGCCAGTTCGTCTTCGTGACCGCGGTGATGCCGACGTATTGCCCGTCCCGAGTCGGCTCGTTCCCCGGCAGCATCACCCAGCGGAACGCGAGCTTGCGCCCGCCGGGAAATCGAGCCATGAGCGTCGGCGCGGTCACCAACGTGAGCTGCATGGCCTCGAGCATCGACACGTCGACGTGCTCCGGCTCGCCGGTCCGGGTCGCCCGGCGCCACGCCGTCATCGCCCCCAGCGCCGCGAACGCCCCCGTGACGTACTCACCGAGGCGGCCGCCGACCGTGAGCGGCGCCCGGTCCATGTGGCCGTGGTTCGACAGCGAGCCCGAGCGAGCCTGGAGCACCGCTTCTGTCAGCATCAGCTCGGAATCGGGCCCGCCCCGGCCGAGGGGCGAGATCGAGACGGTCACCGGTGCGACGCCGACGATGCCCATCGCCTCGGCCGCGCCCGGGACGAAGCTCTCGATCACGACGTCGGCGGCGCGAACCCGACCCTCCAGCGACGCATCGCCGAGGACGCTGCGCTGCGATGTGTGCAGGTAGCGGAACAAGACGCCGTCGGGATCGCCGTCGCGGCCCACTGATCCGGACGCCGAGTACCGGCGCAACGGGTCGCCGCCCGGCGGCTCCACCTTCGTCACCTCGGCGCCGAGGTCGGTCAGCAGCTTCGAGCAGTAGCCGCCGGCGATGCCGATCGACAGGTCGACGACCTGGAGCCCGTCGTAGATCACGCCGTCGCCGCGGGGACGAACATCGGGACGGTCACGCTGCGGTCGCGGACGGTCGGGAACTGCAACGCCCGGAACACCACCTCCACCCGCTGGTCGGATACGAGCGAGTCCGGGTCACAGTCGACGACGTAGCTCACGATGCGCACCGACGGGTCGTCGTCGAGGGCCACGAGCGCGGTCACGAAGGGGACGAAGTCGGCGAACGCCGGCAGGAACGCCCGCCGCACCACCGCCCACGAGAACAATCGCCCCCTGCCGCTCATCGGGCGCCAGGTGAAGCGCTCACCGCCGCACGCGGGGCAGCGAGATTCCGGGTACCAGCAGCGCTTGCCGCAGGCGTCGCACTGCGGGATGACGAGCTCGCCGCGGCTGGCGCCGGCGAAGTACTCGGCCGTCCGCTCGTCGGCGAGATCGGGAAGCGGGAAGTCGGGTCGCTGCAACGACACGCTCGTCACCGATCCGTTCGCAGGATCAACGTCGACGCGTTGCCGCCGGTGTAGCCGCCGTACACCCCCACCTGGGCGCCCGGCACCTGTGCCGCGGCCCTCCCCCGGAGCTGCTTGACCACCTCGACGACGTGTGCGATCCCGAGCACGTACGCGTGAGAGAGCAGCCCGCCGTGCGTGTTGAACGGGAGCCGCCCGGAGTCGTGCAGGAGCCCGCCGTCCTCGGCGAGCTTGCCCGCTTCACCCTTGGGGCAGAAGCCCATGTCCTCGATCTGCATCATCGAAACGACCGTGAACGGGTCGTACACGGTGAGGACGTCGACATCGCCGGGTGCAAGGCCCGCCATCCGGAACGCGGGCGGTGCCGCGAACACCTGCGGCGTGGAAGTGAACTCGCGCTGCTGGCTCCAGTGCCCGCCCGAGTGGACCTCTCCCTCCCCCACGCCCGCGACGACCGCCGGCGGTTGCGCGAGATCGCGTGCCCGCTCGATGGTCGTCGTGATGTACGCCGCGCCTCCGTCGGAGATCAGGCACGAGTCGAACATCCGTAACGGGTCGGCGAGCATCGGCGATGCCAGGTAGTCGTCGAGCGTCATGGGCTTGTCGTGCATCACCGCGTCGGGGTTGAGGTTGGCGTGACGTCGGCAGGCCACTGCGATCGCGCCGAACTGCTCGTCGGTGGTCCCGAACTCGAGCATGTGACGGCGCATGATCGTGGCGAAGTACACCGGCTGCGGGAAGAAGCCGAAGGGAACCTCGAGGTTCTGCTTCAGCGGCTGGGCCGCATGGGTCTCGCCGGGACCGCCGGTCATCGACGACCGCTGCGTGGCCCACGCCACCGGGAACACGTTGAGCACGTGGGTCGCATCGCCGGCGTCGATGGCCTGGGCCGCCAGATGC
>JAPSGP010000203.1 GCA_031177445.1 Acidimicrobiia bacterium | reverse complement strand
CGCGCGCAGCCTGCCACAGGAGCCGCGTCTTGACGGAGTGCGTGCTCATTCATGACGGGCGCCGGCGGGCGGTCTCCGACACCCGGCCCAGGACCTTGGTCAGCGCGCGGTACTCCATGTTGCTGTAGGGCCACTGCGTCACGATCTTCCCGGTGGGGGACTTGAAGTAGTTGTTGGTCATGGTCCAGGAGGTGCCCTCCATCCGGGACTGGAGCCAGCGGAACCACCTCGCCTCGAAGCTCGGCTTCACCTCGATCGCGGTCACGCGCTCTCGGATCATGCGCTTCACGGCCCGCACCGCGTACTCCGCCTGGCTCTCGAGCATGATCACGAGCTCACCGCCGTTGGTGCCGGGCCCGTAGAGCATGAAGAAGTTCGGGAACCCGGGCACCGTGATGCCGAGGTAGGCACGCGGTTCGCCCGCCCAGTGCTCGTGGAGGGATCGGCTGGCGCGACCTACGACGGGGAGGCGGGCGAGGTAGTTCGCCGGCTGGAACCCGGTGGCCATGACGATGACGTCGACGGATCGCTCCACCCTGGCGGCGTCGACGATGCCGTCGCGTGTCACCGAGGCCACCGCCCGCGGGACCAGCTCCACATTCCGCTGCTTGAGCGCGGAGTAGAAGGTGCTGGCGATGACTGGCCGCTTGCCCGGGTACGGGTACTTCGGCGTGACCGCGGCGCGCAGGTCGGGACGGTCGGCGAACTTGCGGTCGATGTAGTCGCGGCAGAACCGCTCGCGAGCGGCGTTGAGCGCGGTACCGGGGCGGTAGAGGTGCCCGCGCCATAGGGTTTTCTCCAGGAGGTACTTCTGCCGCCAGCGCTCCGCTCTGCGTCGCCACGGCTGGGCGAGGGCTGCCCGCTCCTCGTCGGTGAAGTCGCGTTCGCCCTTGGGCATGATCCACCCCGGCTCCCGCTGGAACACGTAGAGCTGCCGCACGATCGGCTGGATGGCCGGCACGACCTGGGTGGCCGACGACCCCGTGCCGACCACCGCGACGAACTTGCCGGTCAGATCGTGCTGGTGCTCCCAGCGCGCGGTGTGGAACTTGGGCCCTGCAAAGTCGTCGAGCCCGGGCCAGTCGGGATAGCGAGGCACATTGAGGAACCCGACCGCGCTCACGAGCGCGTGGCACTCGTCGACGGTGCCGCCGTCGAGCCGGACCGTCCAGATGTGGCGGTCCTCGTCCCAAGTGGCCGACTCCACCGTGACCCCGAGCTGCAGATGCGACCGGAGGCCGAACTCGTCGACGGCCTCCTCGAGGTACTTCTGCAGCTCGGGCTGCTTGGCGTGCGTGCGGGTCCAGTCGTGGGGCTTGAACGAGAAGCAGTAGAGGTGCGATCCCACGTCGACCTCGGCGCCGGGGTAGGTGTTGTCCCACCACGTGCCACCGATCCCCAGCGACGACTCGTAGATCGTGAACGTGTGGATGCCGGCCTGCTTGAGCTTCACGCCGGCCGCGATCCCGCCGAAGCCGGCGCCGACCACGACGACCCTCGGGGTCCCCGCGGGACCGAACAGCTCGTTGGCGGTGGGCTTCACCGGCAGGCGCTGGTCGCGCTCATGTCGAGCAGCATGACGTAGATGTTAGAGATCTGGGTCGGCGTCCACGGGTGCCAGGGGGCCGACCACTGGGCTATACCAGGGGGTGCCTGGTCAACGAGCGACGCAAGTGTTATATATTGACGTCGATTAGGGGGAACTCGAGGCCGTTCGGCGCTGGCGCCGGACTGGCATCGTCAGGGGGTCGGATGTCACGTTCTCGGGTGCGCGGTCGCGGGGTGGGGCGTTGGGTGGCGGTACTCGTGGCGGGCGCGCTCGTCGGCGCCATCGGCGCCGCGGGCGCCGGCGTGCAAGAGGACTTCCCGCCCGTCGACCAGCCGGGAGTGACCGACACGGAGATCCGCGTCGGCGGGGTCGCGACGGTGACGAACGACCCGACCGGCAACACCCTCGGGTCTGCCTTCGACGGGGTCGAGGCCTACTTCGACTACATCAACACGACCGAGGACGGGGTCTACGGCCGCACGCTCGTGCTCGACGAGAAGCGCGACGACCAGCTCGCCAACAACCGGCAAGAGGTGCAGGCACTGCTCGGGCAGAACCTGTTCGCGGTGTTGCCGGTAGCGGTCGACCTGTTCACCGGCGCCGACCTGCTCGCGGAGGCGGGGATCCCGACCTTCGGCTGGGACATCAACGCGGAGTGGGGTTCGGAAGAGAACAGTCCGGGGCCTCCCAACCTCTTCGGTCAATTCGGGTCGTACATCTGCTTCACCTGCGGGCAGCCGAGCCCCATGGTCTGGCTGGCCAAGCAGCTGGGCCTGGAGCGCGTCGGCGTGCTCGCGTACAGCGTCCCCCAATCAGAGGTGTGCGCTGTGGGTCTGGAGAACAGCTTCGAGAAGTACCCGGTGGCCGAGGTCGCGTTCTCCGACAAAAGCCTTGCCTTCGGCGGGGTGGACTACAGCGCCCAGGTCGCCCAGATGATCGAAAGGAACGTGGACTACATCATCCCGTGCCTCGACGGCAACGGCGTGGCCACGATTGCTCGCGAGATGCGGAAGCAGGGCCTCGACGCCACCTTGATCCTGCCCAACGCCTACAACCATCGGTTCATCGAGGAGAACGCCGAGTTCCTCGACGGGAACTACGTGTTGACGCCCTTCGCGCCGTTCGAGACGAGGCCCAAGCCCCCGGGCCTGAAGCTCTACGAGAGGTGGATCAAGCGGACCGGCGGCGACAAGAACGAGAACTCGCTCACCGGATGGCTCAACGCCGACCTGTTCGTCACCGGCCTCAAGGCGGCGGGACCCGACTTCACCCAGCAGAAGGTCGTCGACGCCATCAACGCGATGACCGACTACGACGCCGGTGGCTTGCTCCCCGGCGTCGACTGGACCATCGCCCACGAGGACGACCCCGACTGCTATGCCGTGACGAAGATCGTGGACGGCAAGTTGAAGCCGGTGTTCGGCAAGCCCGGGAAGCCCTTCATCTGCTTCCCGGAGGATCTCGCCCGGATCCCGAAGAAGCCCGAGCTCTCCGGCTGACTCTCAGGCGTCGTCCGCTCGACGGTCGACGTCCGAACAAGGCCGTCGGATTTGTGATACGCGTCGGGCCCGTGGCTGTGACCGACGACGTGGAGACCGTCGAGCGTGTGATCCCTGCGCCACCGGAAGCGATCTTCGAGCTGCTGGTGCATCCGTCGCAACACCGCGTGATCGACGGGTCGGGCACGGTGCGGAGCGTGAGGGGCGCGAGTGAACGGCTGCAGCTCGGGTCGAAGTTCGGTATGTCGATGCGGCTGGGGATCCCGTACTCGATGGTGAGTGAGGTCATCGAGTTCGAGGAGGGCCGGCGCATCGCCTGGCAGACGTGGCCACCGATCGGCGGCTCGCTGGCCGGCGGACGCATCTGGCGCTACGAGCTCGAGCCCGTCGAGGGCGGCACGCTCGTGCGTGAGAGCTGGGACATCAGTCAGGAGAAGATCAAGGCGATCGTGCGGCCCGCTCGGAAGCGAACACGCGCGGCGATGGAGAAGACGCTCGCCCGAATCGAGGAGCTCGTCACCACGGGCGCGTCCGGCGACGCGAACTGAGATCGAGAGCTGTCCGACAAACGATCTCGGCGAGCTCTTTACGCTTGCCGGCCCGTCCAGTCGGTCAGTCCGCCTCGGGTTCGAGCAGCACGAGCGGGATCTCGCGCTCGGTCTTGCGCTGGTAGCCGGCGTAGTTCGCGTGGTCGGCGGTGACGAGCGGCCACAGACGCGCTCGCTCCTCAGCGGTCGCGACGCGCGCTCGCATGCGCTGTTTGGGCTGTCCCTGGAACACGACCTCGACCTTCGGGTTCTCGCGCAGATTGAGGAACCAGGCCGGGTGCGTGTCGTCTCCACCGCGTGAGGCGACGACGACGATCGTCGAGCCCTCCTGCAACGGCGACGTGAGCATCACCGGGCGCGGCTGACCGGACTTGCGGCCGATCGTCGTCAGCTCCAGCACGGGCATGTTGGCGCCGGTCCATCCGAGCCGACCGCCGCTGAGCTTCAGTGCGACGCGGTGCACCGTGTTCATCGCCTTCAGCGCGAAGTCACTCGGCATGTGCGAGCACCCTAATCGCGGTGCCGCTTGGAATAGGCGGCCATGTACTCCTGCACCTCGGGCGTCGCGCTGGCGATGCGCTGGTTGCGATTCTCGAGCGCGATCGCAGCCGCCATGTTGGGGTTGGACACGTTGTGCCAGAACGCTTCCTTGGTGAGTACGAGCCCGGTGGTCGTGTACGCGGCGATGCCGGCGGCGATCGTGCGCGCTTCGTCGAGAAGCACGTCGCTCGCCACGACCCGGGTGACCAGCCCGATGCGCTCAGCTTCGGCAGCTTCGATGTCCCGGCCGGTGACGACTAGATCGAACGCCTGTCCCGCGCCGACGATCTGGGGCAGCAGGTAGCTGATGCCGGCGTCGGTCCCCTCAGGCCGGTCCGGATGAAGGCGGAGCAGAAGCGCGCGGTGTCGGCGGCGATGCGAAGGTCCGCCGCGCACGCCAGCGAGAGCCCACCGCCGAACGCAGGGCCATTCACCGCGGCGATCACGATCTGGGGTGTCTGGCGCAGGTGCACGGTGAGGTTGGCGAGGAACTCCTGCCCACCGACGCCCACGGCCGCGTGCGGGTGTTCGCCGGGCTCCGGTGGCGTACCCCAGTCCCGCAGGTCGAGGCCGGCGCAGAACGCGCGGCCGGCTCCAGTGAGGATCACGACGCGGCAATTGCGGTCGGCCGCGATCGCGTCGAGCGCGTCGTGGAGCTCGCCGACGAGCTCGAACGTGATCGCGTTGAGCTGTTCGGGACGGTCGAGGGTGACCAGAGTCACCCGCTCGTCGATGGGCTGTGTCAGGACGGTTGGCATGACCAATTCTTGCCCCGTCTAGATTGCTCGGACCCGAACCCCCACCCTGACCACGAGGAGCCCGGAGTGGCGAACCCGTTCAGCTACGAAGGAAGGCGTGTCGTCGTCACCGGCGCGGCCACCGGCGTCGGCGCGGCCCTGATCGAGCTGCTGCCCGAGCTCGGCGTCGACCACGTGACTGTGCTGGACGTCAAGGCTCCGACCGGTCCGCACGACCTCTTCCTCCAGACCGACCTCTCGCAGGAAGCGGCCGTCGAGGCGGCGATCGCCGCCATCCCCGGCGACGTGCACGCCCTCTTCAACAACGCCGGCGTCGCCGACACGTCGCCGCCGAGCACCGTGCTGGCGGTGAACTACCTGGCGCTGCGGCGCCTGTCAGAGGGACTGATCGACCGGATTCCCGAAGGCGGTGCGATCGTCAACACGGCGTCGACCGCGGGGGGCCAGTGGGCGGAGCGCCTGGGCCCGATCACCGAGGTCCTCGATCTCGACGACTGGGACAAGACGCTGGCGTGGGTCGACACCAACCTCGCCGGCCTCGGGATCCAGCCCTACTTCTTCTCCAAGGAGCTCGTCTGCGTGTACACGCTGCGATCGTCGCGGCCGACGGTTCGGCGTGGCGTACGCACGAACAGCGTGTGCCCGGCTCCGATCGACACGCCGCTGCTCGAGGACTTCCGCCAGACGATGAGCGACGAGCTGATCGACTGGAACATCTCGGAGACCATCGGTCGCCCGGTCACGGCACGCGAGGTCGCCACCGTGCTCGCCTTCCTCGGGAGCGACGCCGCCGCCTACGTGAACGGCGTGAACCTGCTCGTGGACGCCGGCTTCACCGCCGCGCTGACCACCGGTCAGGTCGACTTCTCGGGCTTGGGATAGCGCGCGGCTACTCAGCGTTCAGTAGTCATACAACCGGCCCCGGCCGGTGATGACGGGAAGATCCGCGTACGTCCGGATGCCGGCCTCGGCCGCGCACACGGCCGGGATCGCGTTCACCGCCGGCAGGCCGGTGATGATCATCCCGAGACCGTGCAGGTCGTCGGCGGTCAATCTCGACAGGTCCTCCTGGTGGG
>JAPSGP010000202.1 GCA_031177445.1 Acidimicrobiia bacterium | reverse complement strand
CTGGGTCGACGCGGTGTGGTCGATCATGGACCGCGTCGAGAAGGAGGCTCCGTGGCGTGACCACGAGAACTGGCGCGAGTCGGCTTTTGGTGCCCGCGTCGGTTTCGGGTCGATGCACGAGGCGACGTTCCACCACGAACAGTCGCTCACCCCGGACGGCGTGATCGAGCGCTTCCGGGGCGTGAGTCACGTCGCCGCGCTGCCGGCGCGCGAGCAGACGGCGGTCCTCACCGAGGTGCGCGTGCTCGTCGAGACCCATCCCGACACGCGCGGCCATGACGTCCTGGCGGTGCCCTACCGCGTCGACGCGTACTGGTGCGAGCGCACATGACCACACGGACTCGTGCCGCTGTCACCCTCGGTCGAGCTGCGGGCTGGCTGTCTCGGGTCACCGGTCGCGGTCAGGGCGCGACCATCAGCGGACGCGTGATCAACGCGCTCGCACCCGACGCCCTCGGGGAGCTCGCGACCGGCCTGCGGGTCGGGCTCGTGTCGGCAACCAACGGCAAGACGACGACCACGCGCCTGCTCGCCGCCGCGGTCGAGACCACCGCCATGCCGGTGGCCACCAACGCGACCGGTGCGAACCTGACCTCGGGCATCGCGCCGATCCTCGCCCGGGCCGCCACGCCCGGACTTGCGGTACTCGAGGTCGACGAGCGGGTGCTCCCACGCGTGGTCGATCCGCTGCGCGCCGAGCTCTTGGTGCTCGGCAACCTCAGCCGGGACCAGCTCGACCGCTACGGCGAGGTGCACGCCGTCGGCGACGCCTGGCGGGCGGTGGCCGAATCGCACCCCGACCTGCGCGTCGTCGCCAACGCGTCCGACCCGCACGTCGTGTGGGCCGCGACCCCGGCGAAGACCACCTGGGTCGAGCTCGGGCTGGGGTGGCGCAGCGACGCCGCCACCTGTCCGAGCTGCGCGGCCCTGCTTGACTGGTCGACTGATCGCTTCGACTGCGCCAACTGCGGCTTCGCCCAGCCGGCCACGCCGAACCGCCTCGACGGCGACGCGCTCGTCCTCGACGGCCGGCGGGTCCCGCTGCGACTCCGGCTCCCCGGCCGATGGAACCTTGCCAACGCCGCGCTCGCGGTGACCGCGGCCGCGACGCACTTCGGCGTGGATCCCGAGCTCGCCGCCGAGGCGGCATCGAGCATCGCCACCGTCGCGGGCCGCTACATGACGGTGCCGCTCGCCGACGGGCGTGCCGCGCGGGTCTTGCTGGCCAAGAACCCGGCCGGCTGGACGGAGGTGCTGCGCCACCTGTCCGAGCATCCCGGGTCGGTGGTCATCGCGGTGAACGCTCGCGTGGCCGACGGCAAGGACCCGTCGTGGCTCTGGGACGTGCCCTACGAGCTCTTGCGCGGCTCGTCGGTCGCGGCGGCAGGTGAGCGCGCGCTCGACGTGGCGGTGCGACTGCGCTACGCCGAGGTCGAGCACCTCGTCGAACGAGACCCGTTGGCGGCCGCGTCGAACCTTCCCGGCGACGAGGTGCACATCGTCGCGTCCTACACGCAGTTCTCGGCGCTCTTTCGGAGGTTCGGTGACACCCAAGCGTGACTCGGCAGTGCGGGTCGGGCTCGTGTATCCCGAGCTGCTCGGCACGTACGGTGACCGGGGCAACGCCGTCGTGCTCGTGCAGCGGCTTCGCTGGCGCGGACACGACGCCGAGCTGGTCGAGGTCAACGCCGGCGCGCCAGTCCCGGACTCGCTCGATCTCTACCTCTTCGGCGGAGGCGAGGACGATCCCCAGGTGATGGCGTCGGCAGGCATGCGCGCCTCGCGCGCCGCCATCGACCGCGCCCGCGCCGGCGGTGCGGCGCTGCTGGCAGTGTGCGCCGGGTTCCAACTCATCGGCCACAGCTACGAGGCGGCCGACAGCACCATGATCGACGGGCTCGGGCTCGTCGACGCCGTGACCCGCGCCGGACCCAACCGGCTGATCGGTGAGCTGGTGGTCGAGCCCGACCCGCCGCTCCCGGTGCTCACCGGCTTCGAGAACCACGGGGGACGCACGACGCTGGGGCCGGGCGAACGCCCGCTCGGGCGAGTGCTCGCGCGAACCGGGGAAGGCGGCGACACCGAGGGCGTCGTCGGCGACCGGCTGATCGGTACCTACATGCACGGGCCGGTCCTGCCCCGCAATCCCGCCCTCGCCGATCTGCTCCTGTCGTGGGTCGTCGGGCCGCTGGAGCCGCTCGAGTCCGCGCTCGAGGAGCGGCTGCGAGGCGAGCGCCTCGACGCCGGGACGGCCAGTGGCGTGCGCCGCTGGTGGCGCGAGCGCCTCCTCGCCCGGGGATGACGACCCCGCCCGTCTACGACCGGATCGGCCAGGGGTACGCCGCGCGGCGCCGGCCCGATCCCCGGGTTGCGGCGCATCTCGTCGCTGCGCTCGGCGACGCGGGGAGCGTTCTGAACGTCGGAGCCGGTGCCGGGTCGTACGAGCCCGCGGATCGCAGCGTCGTCGCGCTCGAGCCGTCGCCGGTGATGCTGCGCCAGCGACCGCCGAACGCGGCGCCGGTGATCCGAGGACTTGCCGAGGCGCTGCCGGTGCCCAATCAATGGTTCGACGCCGCGTTGGCCGTGCTCTCGGTGCACCACTGGTCAGATCCCGAACGAGGCCTGGCGGAGCTGCGGCGAGTCTCGCGGCGCCAGATCGTCCTGACGTGGGACCCGGCGGTGCAGTCGCAATACTGGTTCGTGCGGGACTACCTGCCGGAGTGGACCCTGTACGAGGCCTCGAAGGCGACGCTGGCTCGCATCGTCGCCGCTCTGCCCAACGCACGCGTCGTGCCGGTCCCGGTGCCGCGCGACTGCACCGACGGCTTCGGTTGCGCGTACTGGTGCCGGCCCGACGCCTACCTCGATCCCGACGTGCGGGCGTCGATCTCGGTGTTCGCGCTCCTCGGCCCCGAAATCGTCGATCCCGCGATCCAGCGCCTCGCTGCGGACCTCGACTCCAGCGGCTGGCACGAGCGCAACGCCGAGTTGCTCGAGCTCGACGAGTACGACGGCGGCTACCGGATCGTGATCGCCGGGCGCTGACTACTCCGCGATCTCGCGGATCTTCTCGATCTTCTCCGAGGCATGGTTCACGTCGGTGCCCTGGATCTGGAGGAGCTCGTCCCGCGCGCGCTCGGCCTCGGCTTCCGCGCCTTCATCGGCGGCGGCGAGGCGGGCTTCGATGCCTTCGGCCATGATGAGCTCGGCTTCGCGCAGCAGCGCGTCGACCATCTCCGCCTCGGGCACGACCCGCACCACCTTCCCCTTCACGAACAGGTGGCCCTTGCCTCGCCCGGCGGCGATGCCGAGGTCGGCCTCACGCGCCTCTCCCGGCCCGTTGACGACACAGCCCATCACCGCCACCTGGAGCGGGATGTTGCGATCGGCGAGCGCGGCCTGGGCGTCGTTCGCGACCTTGATCACGTCGACCTCGGCCCGCCCGCACGACGGGCACGCGATGAGGTCGAGCCCCTTGCGCTCCCGCAGCCCGAGGGTCTCGAGCAGCTGACGGCCGGCGCGCGCCTCCTCGACGGGATCGGCGGTGAGCGAGAACCGGATCGTGTCGCCGATGCCCTCGGCCAGCAGGGTGCCGATGCCGACCGTCGACTTGATGAGACCGTTCGGAAGCGGGCCCGCCTCGGTCACGCCGAGGTGGAGCGGGAAGTCGACGGTCTCGGACAACAACCGGTAGGCGTCGATCATCACCGGCACGTTCGACGACTTCACCGAGATCTTCACGTCCTCGAACCCGACCTCGTCGAAGTAGGCGAGCTCGCGCTGCGCTGACGCGACCAACGCCTCGGGGGTGGCGCCGCCGTGCCGCTTCGCGATGTCGGGGTCGAGGCTCCCGGCGTTCACGCCGATGCGGATCGGGAGCCCTCGGTCCTTTGCCTCGTGGGCGACGGCCTTGATCTGGTCGGGCTTGCGGATGTTGCCCGGGTTGAGGCGCAGGGCGTCGACGCCGGCCTCGATCGCGGCCAGCGCCAGGCGGTACTGGAAGTGGATGTCGGCGACGATCGGGACCGGCGAGCGCGGGATGATCTGCGCCAAGCCCTCGGCCGCTTCCTCCTCGTTGCAGGTGCAGCGGACGATGTCGGCGCCGGCGGCGGCGAGGGCGTAGATCTGCGCCAGTGTTCCCTCGACGTCGGCGGTCTTGGTGGTCGTCATCGACTGCACCGAGATCGGCGCACCGCCGCCCACCGCCACGTCGCGGACATAGATCTGGCGGGTGCGGCGGCGCTCGAACATCGCGTTCAGGGTAGGGCGGGCGCGACCGGACTGCCTCAGCGAGCCGTCAACCTCCGCCGAACACCCTTCGAAGGTCGAGGAACATCGTCGACAACCCCAACGCGAGCAAGACGATCATCACCAACGCTGCCACCGGCATCAGCTTGGCGTAGTCGACCCGCACTTCGCGCCGCTGGACCTTTGAGGCGATCTGCTCGTAGATGGCGACGGCGGCGTGACCGCCGTCGAACGGCGGCAACGGGATGAGGTTGAACAGCGCCACGATGAGGTTGATCGCCCCCAGCAGCGCGAGCAGCGTCCAAACGTTGCCGTCGACGAGGTCGCCGCCGAGGTCGACGATGCCGATGATCGACACAGGACGATCCTCTGCCTCCCGCGTCCCCTCCCTCGGCGCATCGGTGAAGTTCTCGCTGTAATCCCTTAGTCCAGCGGGCGAGAAGAGTCGCCCCAGACCCTCGCCGGTACCCCTCGCTGTGTCCCACATGACGACGAACGACTCGCCCACTGCCCCAGTAAGTGAGTACCGCTGGTACTCGGTTCGCGGACCGACGCCTAGGAAACCGGTGGAATCGGTGCGACTGCGCTCCACCGGAGTGATGGTGCGCTCGTGCTGCACGCCGTCGCGCTCGTACACGACCGAGGTCGCCTCGCCGGCGCGGTCCTCGAGTGCCGTCGGGAGATCGCTCCAGTCCGCGATCGGCTGGCCCTCGATGGCGATGATGCGATCGCCCGGTCGCAGCCCCGCCTCCGCTGCCGGCGAGCCGCTCACGACCGAGCGCAACGTGGTGCTCGGCCCGACGACGCCCTGCCCGGCGATGGCGACGTAGAAGAGGAGGTACGCGAGCACGATGTTCACGGTCACGCCGGCGAGCACGACCCATAAGCGGCGACCGAACTTCCCGCGGCGGTACGTGCGGGGCTCGTCGTCGGGATCGACTTCCTCGAGGTTGCTCATGCCAACGATGCGGACGTACCCGCCGGCAGGGAGCGCCTTGACCCCGTACTCGGTCTCGCCCCGGCGGAACGACCACACTCGGGGGCCGAACCCGAGGAAGAACTCCGTCACCTTCATGCCGGCACGCTTGGCGGCGACGTAGTGCCCCGCCTCGTGGAGCATGATCAGCGCCACGATCCCGAAGATGATCAGCAGCGTGTCGGCGGTCGACGGGCGCGCGATGCCGAGGATCACCAGCCCGATCACCACGAGCAGGAGCGAGAACCCGGCACCCTTGCGGGTGACCTCCCGGCTCGCTTCCTCCAGCGGGTCTTTCATGTGGACACCTTCGTCAGGCAGCGCTGCGACGCTCGACCGCCGCCCGCGCGCGGGCGCGGGCCAACCGGTCGGCTTCTAGAACGTCGTCGACGTCCCGGACGTTCCCGGTCCCCTGCTGCATGACCTCGTCGACCACGTCGGCGATTCCCAGCCACGGGATGCGGCCCCCCAGGAAGGCCTCGACCGCGACCTCGTTGGCGGCGCTGAGCGTGGCCGGGGCGCCGCCGCCGGCCCGGCCGGCGGCGTAGGCGAGCCCGAGGCACGGGAAGGCGTCGAGATCGGGCGGTGCGAACTCGAGCGTCCCCAGCCGGGCCCAGTCGATGGCGCCGTACGCGCGGTCCAACCGCTGGGGAGCCCCGAGCGCGAGCCCGATCGGCAACCGCATGTCGGGCAGCGACAGCTGGGCGATGGTGGCGCCGTCGCTGAACTCGACCATCCCGTGCACGATCGATTGCGGGTGCACGACC
>JAPSGP010000201.1 GCA_031177445.1 Acidimicrobiia bacterium | reverse complement strand
GTCGCCCGCTTTCGCTCGCGCCTGTGGGTTGCGCTGTCGGAGGAGTTGCACGAGCACTTGCTCGAACAGCGCGGTCTCGCGGTCGGCGAAGTGCTTGTACATCCGTAGGTGGCGCGCCTCGATGCCGTGCTTGGCGAACCCCGCCGCCGCGCGCGCGATGGCCAGGTCCTGGTCGCTGAAGAGGCCGTGCCCGCCGGTGTGCGATGCCGGCGTGAGTAGCCCGTAGGACTCGAGCTCCCCGACCTGCCAGTCGCTGAGCCCAGAGGCTCGCGCGAGCTCGCGTCGGGTCAAGCTCACCTCGCGAGCGCGGGCGGGCTCGTCGCCGGCCTCCGACGCGAGGTCGACCTCCGCCGCCGCCTCGACGAGCGGCAGCTCGGGTGTGCGCGGTGCCGGTCGATCGGCGGTCCGCGCCGGCCGGCGGCGGGACGAGCGCTCCTTGGGGGTGCGCTTGGGGGGCGAGTCGTCGTTGGCCGTCGTCCGGCTGGGCGCCGGCGCCGCCGGCGTGGACTCCTCGTCGAGGTGATCGAGGCGCTCCTTGATGACCTTCAGCGGGAGGAAGTTGTCCTTCTGCTGGTGCAGGATCCAGCGCAGACGCGAGACGTCGGATTCGTAGAACTTCCGGTATCCCGATGGGGTCCGCTCGGGGTCGATCAGACCCTGGCTCTCGAGGAACCGGATCTTCGAGATCGTGACGTCCGGGAACTCCTCCCGCAGCACGCCGAGCACCTCGCCGATGGACAAGTGCGCCGAGCCCGCCCTGGCGCTCGCATCCGCGGTCATGCGTGCTCCGCGATCCCGCCGACGATGTACGTGAGCACGAACCGCCCGATCTGGAGCTCGTCGAGATGGCTGAGCGGTGCCCGCTCGACCCGCTCGTGGTTGACGTAGGTGCCGTTGAGCGAGCCCGCGTCCGACAGGTTGTAGCCGGCGGGGATCCGCTCGATCACGGCATGACGGCGGGAGACGGTGATGTCGTCGAGGAAGATGTCGGACTCGGGATGGCGTCCGATCGTGGTCTGGTCGCGGTCGAGCAGGTACCGGCTCCCGGCGTTGGGCCCGCGCCGGACCACCACCATGCCGACGCCCTGCGGCAGCTCGGCCAGGACCGGCGCGAGCTCCTCGTCGAGCTCGACCCGATCCTCGATGGCGGCGATCGTGACCGTGGTCTGGTCGGCGGTCCCGAGGGAGGCCCCGCACGACGAGCAGAAGTTGGCGCCGGCCTCGTTGTCGTGGCCGCAACGCCGGCAGATCATGACCACGAGGGTACCGCCGCCGGATGGCGCTACCAAGGAGCCTTGGACCTCCACAAGAGGTTCAGGTCGGCGGCGCCGTTCGCGACCTCGATGGAGTGAACTCGACCCCGAGCGCGTCCTCGAACCCGGTGACCAGGGCGCGGGCGACCGTAGGGAAGTCGCTTGCGGCCCCGAGCTCTTCGAGCGTGACCGCCGAGCGGGCGAGCGCGCCCGCAGCAGTCGCCCGAGCAGTCTCGCTCGTGAACCGCAGGAGCGCGGTCTCGTCGAACTCGAGCGGTCGGCAGCGGACCGATCCGTGCTGGAGGACGGTGCCGTTGCGATGCACCTGTGCCGAGCCGCAGAGCTTCCGCTCCCCCACTCGCAGGTCGGCACCTTGCTGGGCGCTGAAGCAGGCGGGCCCGGCCGCGCGAGCGCCGCGACCCGTGGCGGCGTCGACGCCGAGCGACGCGAGCCCAGCGACGAGGCCCCGGGCAAGCCAGTGGTACATCGATTCGATCGACCCGTTCGGCCCGGTCGGGCGCGGCAGCGCGACCGCGTAGGTCAGATCGCCGCCGTGGAGCAGGGCCCGCCCCCCGGTCGGTCGCCGCACGATCTCGACCCCACGGCGGGCACAAGCCTGGGTGTCGACGTCATCGAGCGGCTGGAACCGGCCGAGCGAGAGCGCCGGCGGGAGCCACTGGTACAGGCGCAGTGCGGGCGCGGCGCCGCCGGCGACCTCGTCGAGGAGCGCGAGATCTGCTGCCATCCGGCCCTCGGCGTCGGAGATGGCGCCGAGATCGTCGAGCAGGCGCCAGGTGTTTACTGCTCCTCCACAAGCTGGCGGTAGGCGGCGGCGTCGAGCAACGCATCCGCCTCCGACGGGTCCGCGACCTCGAGCACGAAGATCCAGCCGGCGCCGTATGGGTCCTGGTTGAGCTGCTCCGGGGCGTCGTTGAGCGACTCGTTCACCTCGACGATGGTGCCGCCGACCGGCGCGTAGATGTCCGACACCGACTTCGTCGACTCCACCTCGGCGCAGGAGACGGCCGCCGCCACCGCCGCTCCGACCTCCGGCAACTGGACGAACACGACGTCGCCCAACGCGTCCTGCGCGTAGTCGGTGATCCCGACCCGCGCGCGCGAGCCGTCGAGCGACAGCCATTCGTGCTCACGGCTGTACCTGAGGTGATCGGGGAACTCCACCACGCCCCTTCTGCTCGTCGGTCGGCCACGGGCCCGTGCCCGGCGCATCGTAGAAGGTCGGGACGGCCACGTGCGCGAGCATGACGCGGTGACGAACCGCGACCGCGACAGGATCCTCGTCACCGGACCGTCCGGGCAGATCGCCCTCCCCGTGGTGCGGCAGCTCGCGACGGACCACGAGGTGTGGGGCATGGCCCGCTTCACCGATCCGGCAGCGCGTGCCCGGATCGAGGCACTCGGCGTCACGACGGTGCCCTGCGACCTCGCCGGCGTTGATCTCGAAGGTGTCCCAGACGATTTCGACTACGTGATCCACTTGGCCGCGTTCCAGGGGCCCGAGCCCGACTACGACCATGCGCTCAGCGTCAACGCCGAGGGGACCGGCCTGCTGCTGCACCATTGCCGGAACGCGCGCGCCGCGCTGGTGATGTCGACGCAGTCCGTGTACCAGCCGCACCCGGAACCCGCGCACGAGTACCGGGAGACCGATCCGCTCGGGGACGCACGCGCGGCGCACTCACCGACGTACTCCGTGGCGAAGATCGCCCAGGAGGCCGTTGCCCGGTACTGCGCCCGGGCCTACGAGCTCCCCGTCGTGATCGCGCGGATGAACGCGTCATACGGTGCCAACGGCGGGCTGGTCGCATATCACGCCGACGCGGTCGTCGCCGGCGACCCCGTGACCGCCCGCTGGGATCCGCAGCCCTACCGGCCGATCCACGAGGACGACATCGCCGCGCAGCTGCCTGCGATGCTCGACGCCGCTCGCATACCTGCGACCGTCGTGAACTGGGCGGGCGACGAGACGGTGACCGTGCAGGAGTGGTCGGCATACGCGGGCGCGCTCACGGGCCGGCAGGCGGAGGTGATCGTCAAGGAGGCGCCGGGCACGCAGCGGGGTGCGATCGCCGACGTGACCCGGCGCCGGGCGATCACGGGGCCGTGCCGGGTGAGCTGGCGGGACGGAGTCCGGCGCACGATCCTCGCTCGCCATCCGGACGCGATGGCGACGCACTCCTGACCGAACGGGTTCTTATCGGAGCATCTGCCGGATGCGCCGGGCGTACTCCTGGGCGAGCTGGCGCGCCGCCTGGTCGGCGTCGCCCTCGGCCCATACGTGGGTGAGCGCCTCTTCGGGATCGGGCAGGACCAGCGCCCAACCCCCGTCGTGGAGCACCTTGACCCCGTCGACGAGCACGACGTCGCGCGTGGCCGCGAGCTCGACCATCTCACGCATCACCGCGCCCTTGCGCTCCCATGGTGTCGCCACGGTCTCGTGGGCGATGTGGAGCCGGGGCAGCTGCTTGACGATCGACGAGAGCGTCCGTCCGGTGGCGGCGAGGAGATCGAGCACCTTGACCAGCGTGGCGGTGGCGTCGAACGCGGGCAGGAAGTCGGGCCAGATGAACCCGCCGTCGAGGGCGGCGGCGAAGTCGACGCCCCCGCCGGAGGCGATCTCCATGAGGTGCGGCGCCGACAGCTTGGTCCAGGTGATGTCGGCGCCGTTCGCCGACGCGATCCGCTCCGCCACCCGGCTGGCGGCCACGGGCAGCGCGATGCACGCCCCCGGACGGGCCTCGCTGACCAGCGTGACGAGGGCGAGAAGAGCCTGCTCGTTGTTCAGGGCGTTGCCCTCGTCGTCGATGAGGGTGGACGTCTCGCCGTCGGGATCGATCACGATGCCGAGGTGGCTCCCCGAGGCCCGCACGAGGTCCGCCACCCGAGCGACCCGGCTCGACTTCTCCTCGAGCGCGACCGCCACCGAGGCCGTGCTGGCGAAGGGGTTGACCGACAGGGCCTCCACGCCCGTCTTGGCGAGCACGGCCGGCATGACGATGGACACGGCGCCGAACGAGTAGTCGAGCACCACCTTGAATGCCCGCTCGTGCAGCCGCTCGGTGTCGACCGTGCTCATCAGCGCCGACGTGTAGAACTCGAGCGAGCGCGGCGGGTACTCGATGTCGCCGATGTCGCCGGCGAAGGCGCGCCGGTAGTCCTCACGTGAGAGGATCCGCTCGATCTTGCGCTGGGTCGACTCGTCGATGTCGCGTCCGTCGGCGTCGAAGAAGCGGATCTCCACCGAATCCGGGTCGCCGGGCACGAGGCGCACCGTGACCCCGCCGCGGGCCTGCCCGTTGCGGATCTGGAACCGGGTGAGGGGGACGGTGGCGAGCTCGACGTCCTCGACGTTGACGCCGGCGAGGTTGAGGCCGCCGATCACCGCCCGCTTGAGTGCCCGCGCGATCCGGCTCGTGTCCCGGCTGGTCGTGACCGTGACGCCCTTCTTCAGCGCGGTGCCGTACGCCATGGCGACACGGATCGTGAGCTCGGGGGTGACGTCGACGTTGGCGAGACCGTGCACGCCGCGGCGCCCGAACAGCGTGCGCGCGCCCCGGCTCTCCCACACGATCGACGAGTTGACGACCGCGCCGTTCTCGACGGTCTTGAACGGGTACACCTTCACGCCCGGGTTGATGACGGCCTGCTCGCCGACGAAACATTCGTCGCCGACGACCACGTTCTCCTCGATGCGGGCGTGCCCCCGGATGTCGGTGGAGCGGCCGATCACGCAACCGCGCAGCCGCACGCCGGGACCGACGAAGACGTGGTCGTGGCAGACGGCACGCTCGACGAACGCGTCGGACTTCACGACGACGTCGGTGCCGAGCACCGAGTAAGAGCGCAGCATCGCGCCTGCCTCGATGCGGCAGTTGTCGCCGATGACGACCGGTCCGTCGATGCGGGCTTCGGGGTCGACGTCGGCGCCCTCGCCGAGCCAGATGCCCTCGCCGATCCGGAAGCCCTCGATGTCGACCTTCACTCGCTGGTCGAGCACGTCCTGATGCGCGGTGAGGTAGGCCTCGAGCGTCCCGACATCCTCCCAGTAGCCGTCGACGATCGAGCCGAACAGCGGAAGCTTCTGCTCGAGCACGCGGGGGAACACGTCGCCGGCGAAGTCCACGACCTCGTCGACGGCGATGAAGTCGAAGATGCGGGGCTCGAGGACGTAGATGCCGGTGTTGATCGTGTCGGAGAACACCTGACCCCAGGTGGGCTTCTCGAGGAAGCGCTCGATGGAGCCGTCAGGCCGGGTGATCACGATGCCGAACTCGAGTGGGTTCTCGACCCGCTTCAGGGCGATGGACGCCAGCGCGCCCACCTCCTGGTGGTTCTTGACGATCGCGCCGAGGTCGACGTCGGTGAGCACGTCGCCCGAGATCACGAGGAAGGTCTCGTCGAGCTCGTCGGCTGCGTTCCGCACCGATCCCGCGGTGCCAAGCGGCGTCTCCTCGGTTGCGTAGCGCATGCGGACGCCGAAGTCGGATCCGTCGCCGAAGTAGTCGCGGACCTGGTTGGCGAGGAACGCCACCGTGACCACGACGTCGTCGAAGCCGTGCAGCGCCAGCAGCCGCACGATGTGCTCCATCATCGGCCGGTTGACCAGCGGGATCATCGGCTTGGGCTGGTTGCTGGTGAGCGGCCGAAGCCGCGTGCCCTCACCACCGGCCAGGATCACCGCTTTCATACCGCCATTCTCCCCTCTCTTAGCCCTCGTCGGCGGCGGTCGG
>JAPSGP010000200.1 GCA_031177445.1 Acidimicrobiia bacterium | reverse complement strand
CCAGGGTCGCCGCCAGCGCGACGAGCTTGATGAGCAGCTCCTGCGATCTCGGGATGGCGAGCACGATCGCCATGCCGACAGCCGGCACGAAGATCGCCAGCGTCAGCGCCCACGAGTCGAACCAGTCCAACGTCCTCTCCCCTTAGTAGACGAGCCACAGGGCGAGGCTGAGCGCCCCGACCGCGGCGAAGAGCGTGAGCGCGTATCGCTGCACGCGACCTGACTGGACGTAGCGCAGGAGGCCTCCGGTGTCGCCGGTCGCCTCGGCGATGCCGTTGTAGGCACCGTCGACAGCTCGCTGGTCGAGCGCGTCGTACGTGGCCCGGCCGACGGTGGTCGCGCCTCGCCCAAGCGCGTTCACGATGCCGTCGATGACGTGCTGGTTCACCCAGTAGGAGACGTTGGCGATCGCACCCTTGATCGATGCCACGATCACGTTCTCGTACAGCGCGTCGAGGTAGTACTTGTTCTCGAGGAACGCGTAGCCCGCGTGCGCGAGCGTGTTCCGCTGCGTCAGGCCCTTGAAGGCGCCGAGCTCCTCTTCCTGGAACCACAGGTACGCGGCGATGCCGATGCCGATGAGCGCGGTGAGCACGGAGACCGTGGCCAGCGTGTAGTTGAAGTCCGCGTGTTCGAGCACCGGGAAGGCAACGCCGGGCTCGAACCACTCGGTGAACTTCTCGATGCCGAGCGGCGCCGCGTTGATCAGCCCCGCGACCACCGAGAGCCCTGCCAGCGCGATCAATGGCACCGTGATCGCCGGCGGCGACTCGTGGGGCTGACCGTGGCCCCGGTACTCGCCGAAGAACGTGAGGTAGACGCAGCGCGTCATGTACGCGGCCGTCATGAAGGCGCCGAGCAGCCCGACGACGAGGAAGAATTCGAAGTCGGCGTGGCCCGCCGTGGCCAAGATCTCGTCTTTCGACCAGAAGCCGGCAAGCGGGAAGATCCCGGCGAGCGCCAGCGAACCGATCATGAACGTCCAGAACGTGATCGGCATGTGCTTGCGCAGGCCGCCCATGTCGTTCTTCATGTCGAAGCTGTGGTGCGATCCCGAGTGGCTGACCGACCCGGCGCCGAGGAAGAGCAGTGCCTTGAAGAAGGCGTGCGTGAACAGGTGGAACACCGCGGCCACCCATGCGCCGACGCCCAGCGCCATCACCATGTAGCCGATCTGGCTGATCGTCGAATAGGCCAGGACCTTCTTGATGTCTCGCTGCACGAACGCCAGCACCGCGCCGATGACGATCGTGATCCCGCCGATCAGCGCCATGGCGTTGATGCCACCGGCGTCGATCGAGAACCCCTCGTAGAACACCGGGAACAGGCGGGCGCCGAAGTACACGCCCGCGACCACCATGGTGGCGGCGTGGATGAGCGCCGACACCGGCGTGGGGCCGGCCATGGCGTCCGGGAGCCAGGTGTGGAGCGGGAACTGGCCGCTCTTGCCGATGATCCCGAGCAGCAAGCACGACGCGCCGACGACCAGCAGGGTGTGGTTCGCGCCGTCGCTCAACGCGTACTCGTTGATGCCGTTGATGTCGAAGGTGCCGGCGGCGAAGAAGATGATGATGATGCCGATCATGAAGCCGACGTCGCCGGTGCGCGTGGTGAGGAAGGCCTTCACTGCGGCGTCGGAGTTGGGCTTCTCCTCCCACCAGTGGCCGATGAGGACGAAGGAGCACAGGCCGACGAGCTCCCAGCCGACGAGCAGTTCCAGCGTGTTGTTCGCGACGACCAGCAGCAGCATCGACGCGGTGAACAAGCTCAGCAGCGCGTAGAAGTGCGTGAATCGCCGGTCGCCCTCCATGTAGCTCGTCGAGTACACGTGCACCATGAACGACACGAAGGTGACGACGAACATCATCATCACAGCCAGGCCGTCGATCTGGATCCCGACGTCGAACTTCACGCCGCCGTTCTGCCACCACGTGAAGCTGCGCGTGACCGCGGCCACGCCCGGGAGCCCGTGCTCGGCGGCCTCCTGCGCCGGTACCAGCGCCTTGGCCAGACCACGCACGGCATGGCCACCGCCACCGCTGCCCTCGTGGTCGTCGACGCGCTGGATCCACTGGACGAGGGCGACGCACGACAGGGCGAACGACGCGCCCACCATGCCGACGCCGACCTCGGCGCCCTTGCGCGGGAGGCGCTTACCGACCAACAGGATCAGGACGAACGAGATCGCGGGCAGTAGCGGGATCAGCCAGGCATTGCGCAGCATCGAGGAGTCAGCCCTTCAGCTGGTCGACCCGGTCGAGATCCGGACTCCGGAGATTGCGGTAGATGAGCAGCACGATCGCCAGCCCGACGCCGACTTCGGCAGCGGCGATCGTGATCACGAACAGCGCGAAGACCTGGCCGGAGATGTTGCGCGTGAACGCCGAGAACGCCACCAGGTTGATGTTCACCGCGTTCAGCATGAGCTCGACCGACAGCAGCACGAGCACGCCGTTGCGCCGAGCGAGCACGCCGTAAACCCCCGTGCAGAACAGGAAGGCGCTGAGAATGAGGTACTGGTTCAGCGCAACGTCAGCAGCCAGCATCAGTCCCTCCGCGCGATCACGACGGCGCCGACGAGCGCGGCAAGCAGGAGCATCGAGACGACCTCGAACGGGATGACGAAGTTTCGGAAGATCGAGTCACCGACAGGGCCGGTCCGGCTCGTCTCGAGCAGCTGGTCGTCGAGCCTGATCTTGTCGTTGCCGAAGGCGTCGACGACGAGCGCGACGAGAACGCCGGCCAAGAACACCGCGACGATCGCCGCCGGCCACCGCTGGTCGTTGTCGAAGTCGGTCCGGCTTCCCATCGGCGCGCGCGTGAGCATGATCCCGAACAGGAACAGCACCGCGATCGCTCCGATGTAGATGAAGAACTGTGTGATTCCGACGAACTCGGCGAGCAGCACGATGTACTGCGCGGCCGCACCCACGAGGACGACGATGAGGAACAGCGCCGCGTGGACGATGTTGGGGCTGCGCACGACGCCGATCGCGCCCCCCGCCATGGTCACCGCGAGTATCCAAAAGGCAACGTTTTGCGCCAACTACTTGCCCTTCACCTCGGCGCCGATCTCGAGCGGCTCGGGCTCGGGCACGCTCTCCATCCACTCGCCGAGCTTGTCCTTGTCGTGCAGCAGTTGGGCGATGTTGGGCTCGGAGTACTCGTACTCGGGACTCCAGAACAGCGCGTCGAACGGGCACACCTCAACGCAGATTCCGCAGTACATGCACAGCGCGTAGTCGATGTCGAAGCGATCCAGCAGGCTGACCGTCCGCTCCCGGCCACCCTCGCGCCGAGGTGGGCGCTTCTCCTTGTGGCCCTCGATGTAGATGCACCAGTCGGGGCACTGGCGAGCGCAGAGCATGCACACGGTGCAGTTCTCTTCCTTGAGCGCGATCACGCCCCGAGCGCGCGGCGCCGGATCCTCGCGTTCGTGCGGGTACTGCACGGTGACCGCGCCCTTGAGCATGGTCTTGAACGTGATGCCGAGCCCGCCGACGAGCCCCGGCAGCTTCGGCTTCTTCGATGTCTTGGCCATCTAGAACACGACCTTCAGGATTCCGGTGAGCACGATGTTGGCGAGGCCGATGGGGATCAGGTACTTCCACGCCACCGCCTGGAGCTGGTCCTCGCGTAGCCGTGGGTAGGTGAAGCGCGCCCAGAACATCACGAAGGCGACGAACATCACCTTGGCCAGCAGGACGAGCGGTCCGAGGACGTTCATCACCGGGACATCGGTCACGTGGGGGATCGACCAACCGCCGAGGAACAGCGTCGCTGCCAGCCCGGCGAAGGCGAACGCGGTGCCGAACTCGCCGATGAAGAAGAAGAGGAAGCGGAACCCGGTGTACTCGACCATGTACCCCGACACGAGCTCGCTCTCGGCTACGGGCATGTCGAACGGTGCCTGGGTGAGCTCGGCCTGGGCGGCCACCAGGAAGAGGGCGAAGCCCACGATCTGGGTCAGGACGAACGGGTTCCCGATCCCGCCCCAGCCGAAGATCTCCCCGTTCTGCTGCGAAGCGACGATCCCCTGCAGGCTCATCGTGCCGGCCTGTACGACGACGCCGACAACGGCGAGCAGCAGGGGCAGCTCGTAGGCAATGAGCTGTGCCCCGGCGCGGAGCGCGCCCAGCAGCGCGAACTTGTTGGCGCTCGCCCACCCGGCCATGAGCACACCGACCACCGAGAGGCTCGACACCGCCAGCGCGTAGAACACGCCGGTGTCGAGATCGGCCACGATGAGATCTGGCCCGGCCGGGATCACGACGAAGACCATGAACGTCGCGATCACGACCACCGCGGGAGCAAGGGCGAAGACCCGCCGGTCGGCTCGCTGCGGCATCACGTCTTCCTTCTGGATGAACTTGATGCCGTCGCCGATGAGCTGGAACCAGCCGTGGAACCCGCCCGGGTCCATTGGGCCGAGCCGGCTCTGCATGTGGCTCATCATCTTCAGGAGGAACGTGTACCCGAGGATGATGGCGCCCGCGGGGATGACCGCGAGGACCACCACGGTCTTGATGCTGAGAATCGTCCCCCAGCCGATGTCGATCGCCACCGAAGTCACCGGTCGATGTCCCCGAGGATGAAGTAGAGGCCGGCGAGGATCGTGATGATGTCGGGCACGTACACGCCGCGCAGGAGCCACGGGAGGATCGACACGTTGCTGAACGACGCCGAGCGAATCTTCACCCGGAACGGCCCGGTCGCGCCCTTCGAGACCACGTAGTAGCCCATCTGCCCGAGCGGGTTCTCGGTCTCGACCCAGACCTCGCCCTCGGGGACCTTGATGATGCGGGGGACCTTGGCCATGATCGGGCCCGAGGGCAGTCCGTCGAGCATCTGCACCACCATGCGCGCCGACTCGCGCGTCTCCTGGAGGCGAACCCAGTAGCGAGACCACGAGTCGCCGTCGGGGTGGGTCCAGACCCTCCAATCGAGGTCGTTGTAGACGAGGTAGGGCTTGCCGTCGCGACGGAGATCCCAGTCGACGCCCGACGCCCGGAGGTTCGAGCCGGAGACGCCGTACGCCGCGCCGATGTCGCCGGGGATGATGCCGATGGAACGGGTACGGGCCTCGAAGATCTCGTTGCCGGCGACGAGCTCCTCGAGGGTGTTGCACGCATCGAAGACGATCTTCATGGTGTTGCGACACTCGTTGATCCACCCCCACGGCAGATCGTCCTTCAGGCCGCCGATGCGGTTGAAGTTGGGGTGGAAGCGGCCGCCGGTGACTGCTTCGATGAGATTGAGGACGTGCTCGCGGTCGCGGAACCCGTAGAACGGCGGCGTGAGCGCGCCCACCTGCAGCCCCATCTCGCCGAGGAAGAGCAGGAACGTGGCGATGCGGGAGAGCTCGGTGAGGATCGTGCGGATGTACTCGGCGCGCGGCGGCGCCTCGATGCCCATCAGCAGCTCGGCGCCGTGGATGAACGGGACCTCGTTGGCGAAGCTCGACAGCCAGTCGATGCGGTTGATCAGCGTCGTGACCTGCGGGTACGTGCGGACCTCGGTGAGCTTCTCGTAGCCGCGGTGCATGTAGCCGATCACCGGGTCGGCCGAGATGACCCGCTCGCCGTCGAGACGAACGACCAGCCGCAGCGTCCCGTGGGTGGCCGGGTGCTGCGGCCCGAGGTTCAGGATCATGTCGCCGGTGTCGAGCTCGACGTTCACCTGGGCGTCGGCAAGGTGCCGCCACGCCTCGGCGGGCACCTCGATCTCGGGCAGCGGCGCGGGCGTGCGAGTGTCGGTCATTCGGCCGCCTCCGACATCGGCGATGCCGGCGGGCCACCTTCGGCCGGGGTCTCGGCGGCGGCGGCCAGCTCTCCTTCGGTCGGCGCGTCCTCGCCCGGCATGCCCTCGACGTCGACCAGCCCGGGCCACGGCTTCACCGCCCGGGCGAGCAGCTGGTAGTCCTTCCGCAGCGGGTGCCCCTCGAACTCCGACGGGAGGTACAGGTGGCGCAGGCTGGGATGCCCGTCGAAGGCGAACCCGAACATCTCCC
>JAPSGP010000199.1 GCA_031177445.1 Acidimicrobiia bacterium | reverse complement strand
TCGGCCACGCCGCCCTCGTGCACCTCCCGCTTCCAGCGCCGGAAGGGCGTGTTGCCGGCGACCGTCCAGCCCCAGGGATAGTTGTTGTGGAGGGTCGGCCCGCCGAGCTCGTCGAAGCGGGCGACGGCCTCCTCGACCGGGCTCCCGGCGAGGTTCCACGGGCGGGCGTCGTTGATCGACCCGTGCACCCCGCCTTCCGACGACGCCCCGTTGTCGGAGAGCGCGAGCACGAGCGTGTTGTCGAGGCGGCCGATCTCGGCGAGAAAGTCGAGGACGCGTCCGATGTGATGGTCGGCGTGGGTGAGGAAGGCGGCGAAGCACTCCATGAACCGGGCCGCCACCCGCTGCTCGTCCGGCGGCAGCGCGTCCCACGCCGGCACCCACTCCGGGCGAGGCGAGAGCTCGGTGCCCGGCGGCAACAGCCCCATTGCCTCCTGGCGGGCGAAGGTGGCCGCCCGCCAGGCGTCCCAGCCGGCGTCGAAGCGGCCGCGGTAGCGCTCGATCCAGTCCGGCGGCGCGTGATGGGGGGAGTGGCAGGCGCCGGTGCAGAAGTAGAGGAAGAAGGGCTTGTCGGGTTCGGCGGAGTCGAGATCGGCGACGAACTCGATCGCCCGGTCGGCGAGATCCTCGGTGAGGTGGTAGCCGTCGTCGAACGCACGCGGCTGCGCGACCCGATGGTTGTCATAGACGAGCGTGGGCGCGAACTGGTGGGTCTCGCCGCCGAAGAAGCCGTAGAAGCGCTCGAAGCCGCGACCGAGGGGCCAGCGATCGCGCCGGGCGCCGAGGTGGCGCTCGTCGTCAGGAGTGAGATGCCACTTGCCGACCGCGTACGAGCCGTAGCCCGCCGGCACCAGCATCTCGGAGAGGAACCCGTGCTCCTTCTCGATGCGGGCGTGGTAACCGGGGAACCCGGTGGCGAGGTCGGTGATGCGGCCCATGCCGACAGTGTGGTGATTGCGCCCGGTGAGCAGCGAGGCCCGGGTGGGGGAGCACAGCGCGGTGGTGTGGAAGTTCGTGTAGCGCAGGCCGTTGGCGGCGAGGCGATCGAACGTGGGCGTGTCGAGGTCGGAGCCGAAGCAGCCGAGCTGGGCGAAGCCGACGTCGTCGAGCAGGATCACGAGCACGTTGGGCGCGTCGTCCCGCGCGCGCCGCGGTTCGGGCCACCACGGCGTCGACTCGTCGCGGTAGCGCCCGATCGTCCCGCCGAACTTCGTCCAGTCACTCATGGCGGGCGAGCGTAGATTGCACGCAAGAGTTGCGTCAGCCGGTGCGGTCGGCATGCCCGGCGGAGTCATTCCTTCGTAGCTACGCTGGATTCGTCAGCCCATTCCGCTCACAATTTCGTCGGTCGGGCGCACGGACGCGTCGGGCGGAGCGCCGAATCCCGGGCGAAGGCACGGCATGAGCGACCAGCTGGTAGCACTGTCGAAGGTGAACAAGCACTTCGGGCCACTCCACGTGCTGAAGGACATCGATCTCGGCGTCGCCCGGGGCCAGGTGGTGGTCGTGCTCGGCCCATCGGGGTCGGGCAAGTCCACGTTGTGCCGGGTCATCAACCGCCTCGAGCCAATCGATTCCGGCACCATCACCCTCGATGGCCGGGCGGTCCCGGCCGAGGGCAAGGCGCTGGCGCGCTACCGCGCCGACATCGGCATGGTGTTCCAGAGCTTCAACCTCTTCTCGCACAAGACCGCGCTCGGCAACGTCGCCCTCGGGCCCATGAAGGTGCGGGGGCGCGCCAAGGCCGACGCCGAGCGCACCGCCCGGGAGCTGCTCGACCGGGTGGGCCTGGCCGACAAGGCCGACGCCATCCCGGCCCAGCTCTCCGGCGGCCAGCAGCAGCGGGTGGCCATCGCCCGCGCCCTCGCCATGGAGCCCAAGCTGCTGCTGTTCGACGAGCCGACCTCGGCCCTCGATCCCGAGATGATCAGCGATGTGCTCGACGTGATGATCGAATTGGCGCAGAGTGGCATGACGATGATCGTCGTCACCCACGAGATGGGCTTCGCGCGCCAGGCCGCTGATCAGGTGGTGTTCATGGACGAGGGCGAGATCGTGGAGCGCGGCACCCCCGCCGAGTTCTTCGACCACCCCACCAGCACGCGCGCCAAGGACTTCCTCTCCAAGATCCTCGCCTACTGACCGGGCAGGTCATCCAGGAAAGGACTGCGAATGAAGTTCCCCATCCGCCGCCTCGTCCTCCTGTTCGCCGTGCTCGCGCTGGTGCTCGCCGCCGGCTGCGGTGACGACGACGGCAACGGCGAGTCCAGGGCCCCCGAGGTCACGGTCGAAGAGGAGGTCGAGTTCCCGGCCGGCTCCACCATGGCCGAGCTTGCGGACGCCGGGACCATCCGGATCGGCACCAAGTTCGACCAGCCCGGCCTTGGCAACATCAGCCTCGAGACCGACGAGCCCGAGGGCTTCGACGTCGAGATCGGGAAGCTCATCGCCAGCAAGCTCGGCATCGACGAAGACGACATCGAGTTCATCGAGACCATCTCGGCCAACCGCGAGGCGTTCATCACCGGCGACCGCGTCGACATCGTGATCGCCACCTACACGATCAACGACGAGCGCAAGCAGCAGGTCGACTTCGCCGGGCCCTACTACGTCGCGGGCCAGGACTTGCTGGTGCGTGAGGACGACGACTCGATCAACGGCCCCGACGACCTCGCGGGCAAGCGCGTGTGCGCGGTCACCGGTTCGACGCCGATCGCCCGGATCCGCACGAGCTACCCCGAGGCCGAGCCGGTCGAGTTCGAGACCTACACCGAGTGCGTCGACCAGCTCGAGGCGGGCCAGATCGATGCCGTCAGCACCGACGACATCATCCTGGCCGGCTACGCCGCCGACCCGAAGTACGAGGGCAAGTTCCGGGTGGTCGGCGAGGTGTTCAGCACCGAGCCCTATGGCATCGGGCTGCCGAAGGGCGACACCGAGTTCCGCAACTTCCTCAACGACGTACTCGAGGATGCCTACGAGGACGGCACGTGGGAGGAGATCTTCGACGCCACCCTCGGCGCCAGCGGCGAGACCGCTCCCGAGCCACCACCGGTCGACCGCTACCCGTGATGCGCACTTGAACGACCCGTCGCTCCGTGGGCGGCGGTAGGGGCCGCCCATGGACTTCGTCTGGGATCAGCGTGAGCTGATCCTCGAAGGCTTCTGGCGCACCATCCAGCTCGCCGCGCTCGCGGGCGGGCTGTCGCTGGTCTTCGGCACGCTGCTCGCGGTCATGCGAGTGTGCCCGATCCCCCCGCTGCGGTGGGCAGGAGCGACCTACGTGACAGTCGTGCGCAACACACCGCTCACACTGGTGTTCATCTTCAGCACGTTCGGGTTGCCCCGCCTCGAGATCCGGTTCTCGTTCTTCGTGTTCGCGGTCGTCGCCCTCACCGTCTACACGTCGTCCTTCGTGTGTGAGGCGGTGCGGTCCGGCATCAACTCGGTCGCCAGCGGAGAAATCGAGGCGGCGCGCGCCATCGGGCTTCCGTTCCGCCAGACGCTGAGCCTGGTCGTGCTCCCGCAGGCGTTCCGCGCCATCGTCCCGCTGCTCAGCAGCGTGTTCATCGCGCTCACCAAGAACACGTCGATCGCGGTCGCGTTCAGCGTGACCGAGGCCACCAGCATCCTGCGCCGGCTGCAGAACCAGGACGCCAGCGCGACCTTTCCGCTGCTGATCGTGACCGCCGCCGGCTACCTGGTCATCACGCTGGCGCTCAGCTTCGCGTTCAGCCGGCTCGAACGACGGGTGGCGGCGGCGCGATGACCGTCGCCCTCTACGACGCGCCCGGGCCTCGGGCGAAGCGGCGCATCCTGGTCGGCAGCATCCTCGGCGCGCTCGCGCTCGTCGCATTGGTGGCGCTGATCATCCAGCGCTTGTCCGACACCGGTCAGTTCCGGGAGGTGTTCTGGGACCCGTTCACGACGTCCGGCGTGCAGCGGATCCTCCTGCGCGGACTGTGGGCGACGCTGCGGGCAGCGGGAGTGGCGCTGGTGCTCGCAATCGCGCTCGGGCTCGTGCTCGCGGTCGGCCGGCTGTCGGAGCGCTGGCTGTTCCGGCAGGCGAGCGGGGTGTTCGTCGAGTTCTTCCGCGCCCTGCCGCTGGTGCTGCTGATCTTCTTTGCGTTCCTCGGCTTCCCGCGCGCCGGCTACAACATCTCGGCCTTCGGCGCGCTCGTCTTCGGCCTCACGCTCTACAACGGCTCGGTGTTGGCCGAGATCTTCCGCGCCGGCATCAACGCGGTGCCCAAAGGACAGGTCGAGGCGGCGTACAGCATCGGGCTGCGCAAGGGAGCGGTGACGCGCCTGGTGCAGATCCCCCAAGCCGTCCGCATCATGCTGCCGGCGATCATCAGCCAGATGGTGGTGCTGCTCAAGGACTCCGCCCTCGGGTTCATCGTCGCCTACCCCGAGCTGCTCCGCAGCGGCCGGCGCATCTACACCAACATCGGCAACGTCATCCCAACCGCGATCGTGATCGCGGCGATCTACATCACGATCAACCTCGCGCTCACCGGGCTCGCCACCTACCTCGAGCGCCGCCAGCGCGTGGTCCGTCGTGTGCGGGGCGCGGTCGAACCGCCGGTCGAGATCGCCGTCGGCCAGCCCTGACCGAAGGTCGCGCGGAAGCGGCCATTAACCTTTGTTCGCGAATGGCCGCTACGACACGGGCCGTGAGGGGGCGGAGCACGTTTTGCCGGTGGTCCGCCGCGCTCGCGATGGCGGCGACAGTCGGTCTGGTCGTCGCGGCGTGTGGCGGGAGCGGGAAATCCACACCGGAAGCGGATTCGAGCGTTGGCGCTCGTCACGTCGCGGGGACGATGGCAACAACGGCCCCGCGACCACGACCATCGGCAAGCACGACGGCTCGCTCGGCGACGCCAACAGCAGCCAGGCGTGCACGTTGCTCGACGCGGTCGAGATCGAGGCCCAGTTCGGCGGCCCGGTCGACGCGCCCACCCCGATCTACCCCTACTGCCAGTGGCTCGTCGGCGACGACAGGTCCGCGTTCGTGGCGGTCACGATCATCCCGCGACCGATCGACGAGACGCGCGGCGTCACCGAGGTGCGCGCCGAGGTCGACGGCGTCGGTGACGACGCGTTCATCGCGTCGACGCGGGCAATCGTCTTCGGCGTGAACGGCGTCTCGTACTCGATCCTGTGGCAGAAGGTGGGCGACTTCACCACCGTCGAGACCGAGCGCCTGACCGCGCTCGCGCACAACCTGCTGGCGCGCGTGTGATGACCGCGCCGAGCGCCTTCGACGCCAAGACGCGCCGGTTGCTCACGCTGCTGGCGGTGATCTTCGTCAGCTCGCTCACGCTCGCGGGGCTGCTGTGGGCCGACGAGGGCGACGGCTCCGACGACGAGCACGCGGCCTCGACGGTGTCGTCGGCTGCCGCCGAGGCCCCGGCCACGAGCGCGGCGGAGGTCCCGACCACGAGCGCGCCCGCGGTGCGGCGCGCCCAGCAGAACCTGCGCACGCCGACGGCGGAAAAACCGCTGCGGCTGTGGGTCGGGGGCGACTCGCTGGCCGCGGGCCCGTCGTGGGCGGTGTTCGAGGCCGCGCGCGACACCGGCGTGATCCAGCCGCTGGCCGAGTACCAGGTCGGCACCGGCCTGGTCCGCAGCGAGTACTGGGACTGGCACCGCCACATGGACGCGGTGGTTCGGGCGCGTGACCCGCAGGTGGTCGTGTTCATGGTCGGCGCCAACGACAACCAGTCGCTCGCTGTCGGCGACACGTCCTATCGCCCGCCCGCGCCCGAATGGGTCGACGAGTACCGGCGCCGGGTCGGCGCGTTCATGGACCTGCTCGCCGGCGACGACCGGCTCGTGGTCTGGATCGGCATGCCGCCGATGCGGACGGCGTCGTACTCCGAGTCGATGGGGCTGGTCGACGAGGTTTTCAAGAGCGAGGCCGAGAAGCGCCCGGCGGTGTCCTACATCGACACGTGGATGCTGTTCAGCGCCCCGGGCGCACCGGGCCAGTACGCACACGCGTTCCCGGACGAGACGGGGGCCGTCAACGAC
>JAPSGP010000198.1 GCA_031177445.1 Acidimicrobiia bacterium | reverse complement strand
GCCTCTGCTAGTCAAGGGAATCGCGACGCCCGAAGACGCCGCGCTGGCTGTCGAGCACGGCGTCGACGTTATCTGGGTGTCGAACCACGGCGGCCGGCAGCTCGATCATGGCAGCGGCATCCTCGGCTCCCAACGCCTCCGCCGCTGAACCTCCACCAGCGACATGTCCGCAGCACAACCACCCAGGTCAGGCGGCACGTTCAACTACGAGCCCGAGATAACGGCACCTCGGGGCGATGCCCCACGTCGATATGTCCGCGCGTTCGGGGACAGTCCAGCCACTCTCCAGCAGACACGAGAACGATTGTCGCGTTCGCTCCTGACCAGCGCAGGACGGGGCGTCACGCGGGCTTGATGTTCTGGTTCCCCCGGAACACGTTCGTGGGATCCCACTCGCCCTTGATGCCAGCGAGCCGCGCGTACTTCGCCTCGCCGTAGGCGGCCCGCACGCGATCCTCGCCCTCGTCGCCGATGAAGTTGAGGTACACGCCACCGGTCGCGTAGTGGGCGATGCGCGTCGGAACGACTTCGCCCACTCGATGTTCTCGGCGTCGGCGGCCGCGCCCTCCCACACAGCGAAGGGATGCGTGATCCATGTCGTCGCGCGCTTCGTCATCGGTGTCGCGTCCTCACCGACGCGGGTGACGGCACCGCCCCACGGCAGCAGCAGCTGCTGCGACAACGGCGACGGCTTGGAGAAGCCGTACTTGACGAAGACGTCGAGCGCGTCGTCGGGGAAGTTGTCGTGGTAGTCGGCCGACCAGTAGTTCCGCATGCCGGGCGGGTCGTCGATCATGCACTGGAAGTCGGCATACGGCATCGGGCCGACGAGGTCGACCTCGGGTGCGAGATCCTTGAGCGGCTGCATCGCCTCGGCACCATCGTCGACGTCACCGACCCAGAGGCCGGCGATGCCGAGCACCGTCGTGCCCTGGAGGTGGGCCGGCACGAACTCCTCCGGTGGACCGGTCAGGAACACGAGGGCCGTGCCCAGCTCGTCGGGCGCACTTGCGGCGAAATCGCGGAACTGGCGCGCCACGTCGGCGGCGGCATCCCCGGGCCACAGCATCAGGCCGGCGGTCACCAGCGGGCCCAGCTCGTGCAACTTGAACACGAACGAGGTGGCGACACCGAAGTTGCCGCCTCCGCCGTGCAACGCCCAGAAGAGCGCGGGGTTCTGGTCCTCACTCGCCGTGACGTCGCGGCCATCGGCCGTGACGAGATCGACCGAGACGAGGTTGTCGCAGCTGAGGCCCCACGCCCGCTCAGTCCATCCCGACCCGCCGCCGAGGGTCAGACCGGCGACACCGGTCGTCGACACACGTCCACCGGTCGTGGCGAGGCCGTGCTCCTGCGTCGCCCGGTCGAACTCGCCCCACGTGACGCCCGGCACCCACGCGCACCTGACGCGCGTCGGCGTCCACCTGGATGTCCTTCATTGGTCGCACGTCGATGACGAGGCCACCATCGTTGAGGCAGACCCCCGCGACCGAGTGCCCGCCGGCGCGCACCGCGACGTCGTAGCGCGGGCTCGTGGCGAGCTGCAACGCATCGCGCACGTCAGCGGGCGTCGCGCAGTGCGCGACGCCCGCTGGCCGCTTGTCGATCATCGAGTTGAACACGGTCCGCGCCTCGTCGTAGCGCGCGTCGTCGGGCGTGATCAGGTTCATCGCCTACCTCCGTTCCTTGGTGTGCTGCGTGCGCTCACCGACTCCGCGACAGGAACCATTGTGGTGGCCTTGCCGAGGCCGTTGTGGAGGCATCTTCCCGGAGATCGCCTCGTAGTCACCGGACCGCGCGAGATAGGTCTCGTGCCAGATCCTCGCCTGCGTGGACTTCCCGACCCTCACCAGCCGTGTCGCTCCGCGCGAAGCCTCCAAGTGGGCCAACCGAGCCGTCGCCAGGATCGATCCTCTCCACCTCAACCGTCCCTTCGTTCGTGGCACACAGCGATATGGCGCGCCCGAACGGTCCGCGAGCGCACCCACTCCCGTCTGACTCGTTCTGTCGCGGCGAGATGGCGGGGCCGCCGCTCTACCGCCGCGTCGCATGTGCGTCCAGCGCGGGGTATGCCTGCGCAGTCCACCAGGTCAGCTCGTGTCGAGCCCGCGCCCGTTGTGTCTCGTCGGGGTGGGTCGTTGCGTCGAGTGCCTTGTTCCACCCGAGTTCGCAGAGTGCCCAGAACATGGTGGCGTTCCACACGGTGTCGTCGACGAGGTCGCGGCAGGCGTCACGGGCCGACGCCAGGATGGCATCGATGGGTAGGTCGATATGTGACGCGCAGCCGACGGCGAAGTCGATGAGATCGATCGAGGCGGGGCCTCGGGTCGCCAGGTTCCAGTCGAGGAGGACAACGTCGCCGGGCGTGATGGCGATGTTCACGAGCCAGGCGTCGCCGTGGCACATCGTCGTCGTTCCGGAACCGAGGACCTCCGCGAGCGGGTCTGGGTTCTCCAGCGCCGACAGCACGGCGCCAGCGATCTCGGCCGGTACGAGGTCGACGAAGTGTTGCCAACCCTCGAGGACTGCTCGCGCGAGCTGGTGGGTGGCGGCGAGGGGCTGTAGCCGATCGGGTGCGAATAGTGACGCTCGGGTGCGGAGGTCGCAGAGGCCGCCCGGCGCCTGGTCAGCGAAGTGATGATGCACGGCGGCGAGCGCGCCGAGCAACCGATCCAGGTCGGATGGGCTGAGGGCACGGTTCCAGGAGAGCACCGAGTCGCCGAGGTCGCGCATCACCGTGACCAGCCGCTCGTCGACCCAGTCGGCGGCGATGACCGCGTGGCCGGTGCCGGCTGGCAGCTCGTCCAGCACGCCATCGGCCCACAGCCTGCGCTCCCGGCCGGTCGGGTCGTTACCGAGCGCGAAGGTCAGGTCGCGCTCGGGGACGACCGTCTTGATGACGACGGGATGGTGATCGTCGAGCAGGCCCCGTTCCAGAATCGCGCCGGACCGTCCGTCGTGGTCACCGAGCGGGGTGCGGCCGGTGACTCTTGTGAGGAGGTCGATGACGTCGGCGGCGATGGTCATGGCCGGACGAGGTTCGCCTCGACGCCGTGTCGGGCGATGGTGGCGGCGTCCCAGTGACCGGTGCAGTACACGAGGTGCTCGACGACCTTGGCGTCGCGGCAGCGCAGGACATGCAGGTCGCGCCACAGCCTCGTCTCGGTCCCATGGCGGAAGCGCACCTCGATCTCGACGACACAGCCGTCGACCGTGGGGAAGGCACGCAGCGAGTGCAGCCGCTGCTCGTCGAGGCCGAACTCTTCCCGGTCGAGGAGCCGCTCGAGATCGTCCCGTCCCCGGACTTGGAACCGCCACGACGGGACGCAGGCGTCGGCGATGACCTCGTCGTCGTAGTGCGGGCGCAGGGACGCGAACGATCGGTCGAGGTAGGCGCGGCGAATGGCGTCGACGAGGGGTCGCGCCGGGCCGAGACCGTCGGCCTCAGTGAAGGTTCTGCCGTTGGACGTCGGGGCTGATCCGAGCAGGACGAGCTCGAGCGCACCGTCGTCCAGGGCTTCCTGGAGGTGCACGTCGCCGGGTGGGTCGTGCCACCACACGATGTCGCCGGACTCGAGCCACAGGGTCGCGTCGAGCACGGCGGCACTGCCCGTGGACTCGAACCGTTCGTAGCGGTCGCGGCCCTCCACGAGGAGCGCCGCACCCCAGGAGCCGTGGTCGTGGATCGTGGTGGGCGTGCCGGGTGCGAACCACCGCAGGGCCAGGGCCGCACCCGTCGCTTCGGTGGCGATGATGACGGCGCGGCCTTCGCCGACGGTTGCGTCGCGCGCGTGGCTCAGGTCGAGTCGCGGTGCCAGGTCCCGGAGGCGCCGGGCCGCGTCGTACGGCGTCCCAGCGGTGAGCGCCGCGGTCAGGACGTCGTCGGCCCCGGTGACAGCGACGACCGTCCGGTCTTGGTATGCCGTCGTCACCGTCAGGCCTCCTGCATGGCGGCGAGGTTGCGGAGCACGACCTCCATCGTCTGGTTGAGCTCGTCGGTGGGGCTGAACTCGACGATGCGGGTGTCGGCGAAGAACAGCGGGGTGTGGCCCGGCCGGGCGTAGTAGGCGTCGCCGGTGCCGATCACGTCCTCGGTGCCGTCGGTGTAGCGATACACGAGCTTGCCTTCGAGGACGACGCCCCAGTGCGGACACTGGCAGGCGTCCTCGAGAAGTCCCGCGAACAGCGGGGCCGGGTCGTCGTCGGCCGAGTAGGTCTCAAAGCCGACGGTGTAGCCGTCGAGATCCTCGTATCGGCCCTCGAAGCCGTCCATCGTCTCCACCTGCGACGCCTGCTGCGGTGCGATCCTGGCCATGTCTGCCTCCCATGTGTTGATGCGGTCAACACGAAGGCGTCAGGTTGGGGCTGACGATGTCAGGAGGTGGTGACTCGGACCTGCCAGACGAGCGCCGGGTCGGGGTCATAGACGCAGAACGTGCCGGTCCTGATCGCCCGGCGGAGGTGACGGGCCGCTTCCGGATGGACCGCATCGAGGCGCCGGAGGGCGTCCTTCACGCGGGTCGTCACCGCGGTGCGGGCCCGCTCGCCGCTCGACCCCGCCTGCCGGGCCCGACCGCCGAGGCCGTACGCGCCGGCGAGCTCCGCCGCCAGCATGTCCCGCTCGGCGGCAAGCTCCGCAGACCTCGCGACCGCGCCGTCACGGTCAGCGTCGTCGAGCGCTTTCTCGAGCTCCGCCAGCCGGCGCCGGTACTGCGCGCGGGCCGTCGCGTCGAGCGTCGGGCCGCTGCCCGGCTGGGCCACGGTCGGGGAGCCTGCGGTGACGAGGTCCAGCGCGGCCACCGCCCGACCGGGCTGCGTGACCAGCTCGGCGATGTCGCGCATGCCCTTGCTGTCCCGCACCCGAGCGGACACGCCGTCGAAGTCGACGACCCACACATCACCTTCCTTGACGAGCCTGGCGGCGTGATGACCCGTCGCGCCGCCGGTTGTCCACGCCGACGCGCCTGCCTCCGCGGCCAGTTGTTCGCCCAGCGCCGACCACCGCGCCGACCCGGCATCGTCGCCCGCTGAGTTCGCCAGCGCCGCGAGGGCGCGAGCCGCGGGACCGCGGATGGCGGCACCGATGCCCTCGACCGCCCACACCATCGCGTGCGGTTCGAGGCGCTCGCGGGCCCAGTCCATCAGTGCGTGCTCGCCCATCACGGTCGCCGTATCGGCCAGCTGCACCACCGCTGGCAGCCACTCGGCGTCCTCGGGCATGGCCCGGATCTCCGCCGCCCACTCCTCCAGCTCGGCGCGGGCGCCGTCGGTGTGACCCTCGAGGGCGCGGACCAGCGCGTCGGTGACCGCGACCTGCGGTGGCAACCCGGAGCGCACCGACCCGGCGAGGGACTCGAAAACCGCTCGGGCGCGGACGGGGTCGTGGGTCCTGTCTATGCAGTGGAACAGCTCCTGCACCGCGGCCAGGACGCGACCGTCGCTGTCCTCGGGGAGGTTGGTGAGGAAGTCATGCAGCACCTCGCGTTCGCGCCGATAGCCGGCCTCGTCACCGGAGGCCGTCGCCAGCGCGGCTCGCCACAACGGGGCGAAGTGGTCGTAGCGCGGGTCACGGACCAACCGGGCCCTCGCCTCGTACGCGGCGACCTCGCCGCGCGCGTCGACAAGCCGGCCCGCTTCCAGCAGCGCCTCGACCCGGAGCCGGCGACCCAGCAGCTCGAGGCGAACCTGCCCTACGGCCGCCGCCTCGCTCACCACCGTGGCCGCTTCGCCGAGCCGCAGGCCGACCGCCTCGGGCCCCGCGTGCAGGTGACAGCGGGCAACGGCCACGTCAGCGAGCGCGAGCGGGTCACCGCAGGACGCAGCCAACGAGCGTGCCTCGTCGAGCCGTCCCTCTCGATCGGCGGCGCCAACGGTCGGCGCACACACGATCGACAGCCGCGCCAGGAGGCGAGCTCGCAGCGCCGGCGGATCGTCGCCGATCCACGCGACCGCACGTTCGAGGATCGTGCGCGCCGCCTCGTCCGCCACGACCTCCATGCCAGCGCCGCCGCTTCGTCCAAGCGCGGCCCGCGTGAGGTCGACCCCGCGTCCCTC
>JAPSGP010000488.1 GCA_031177445.1 Acidimicrobiia bacterium | reverse complement strand
CCTGCATCGGGCCGGTGCTGGCCTCGGTGCTGGCGGTGGCGTCGACCCAGGGCGAGACCGCACGAGGGGCGTCGCTCCTGATCGCCTACTCGATCGGGCTCGGCGTCCCCTTCCTCGTCATGGGCTTGGCTTTCGGGCGCTTCGCCCCCGCGCTCGAATTCGTGAAGCGGCACACGAAGGTGATCACGTTGGTGTCGGCGGCGTTGCTCGCGGTCTTCGGCTTCGTGCTGCTGCTCGACCGGCTCCCGTTGGTCACTGCGCGGCTCCAGGACTGGCTTCGTGCGATCGGCCTCGAGCGCCTCGTCGAGATCGGGTAGCGCGTGGCGAAGGCGGCGTTGTACGAGCGCGAAGGGCATGTCGCCACGATCACGTACAACCGGCCCGAGGTCCTGAACGCGATCAACGCCGAGCTGCGCCGCGACATCAACGCGGCCTGGGAGCAGTTCCGCGACGACGAGGACGCGTGGGTCGGCATCGTGACCGGCGCCGGTCGGGCGTTCTGTGCCGGCGCCGACATGAAGGACGGCGCCGGGTCGGCCGGGACGTGGCCGGGGACATTCTGGGAGATCCCGACGATCAACTCCTATGAGAGCGGCCTCGAGATCTGGAAGCCGACGGTCGCCGCCGTCAACGGGCACTGCCTCGGCTACGGGCTCACTCTCGTGACACGCTGCGACTTCGTCATCGCCGCCGACGACGCGGTATTCGGGTTCCCCGAGGTGCGCCTGGGAGTGCCCACGATCGTCGGGGCGCTGCGGCTGCCCGATCGGGTCGGCTGGTCGAACGCGATGGAACTGTTGCTCACCGGTGACCAGATCGATGCCGAGCGCGCGTACGAGATGGGCCTCGTGTGGCGGGTCGTCCCGCGCGCCGACCTGTTGGGCGAAGCGCACCGGCTCGCCGATCGCCTGTTGCAGGCGGCGCCGCTCGCGGCTCGAGCGACGAAGGAGGTGGCGGCGCGCGGCCGCCAGCTGCCGTGGACGGAAGCGGTGCGCTTCGGCGAGACGATGCGCCGGCTCGTGGCCCGCACCGACGACGCCGCCGAAGGGATGACCGCCGCCGTCGAGGGACGACCGCCGCGCTGGCGGGGCTGCTGACTCGGCTCGAGACGGCCGCCGATCAGGGCCCCGCGCCCAGATACACGAGGTTGCCGTCCGGATCGCGAATTCGTGCCACCCGTTCGCCCCACGGCTGGTCCTCGGGTTCGGCGACGACGGGGGTTTCCGATTCGCGGAGCCGCTCGAGCGTCTCGTCGACGTCATCGACGTATACCCAGAACCCGAAGCGGTCGTCATCGTCGGCACTACCGGCACCGATGCCGATGCTCGAGGTTCCGCGCGCCATCGTCACGAAACCGGGTTCGCCTTCGGGCGGGAACTGATAGGTCTGGACGAATCCGAGGTCCTCGTAGAAGCGCCGCGCTGCCGTGAGGTCGTGCACGCTGATGATGGGGAACGCTCCGTCACTCATGCCATCACGATCCCAGCGTCGGCGCTGCTCTGCCAGTCACGCACGGGCTCCCTCGTAGCGCCATACCCGCATGCCCTGGATGAGGCGGACGGGCTCGTAGTGCTCCCGCAGGAAGTCACCGAGCGGGAAGGCGTCGGGGGGGTACCGGTGGAACTGGTTTCGGGGGCGGGTGCTCGTGTCGATGACGAGCTTGGGGCGGTCGCGATCGAGATCGTCGAGGAACGCGCGCCAGCGCTTCGTGGGGAGCCGGACGCCCGTGCCGACGCGGTCGGCATCGGTGTCCGTCCACATCGTGGTGAGAAAGCCGTGGTGGATGAAAGCACCGGCCACGGGCCGGTTCGTCCGCCAATGGATGTCGGGTGCAGCACCCCACACCAGGATGGCGTCGTCTTCGCTGGTGGTCGCCTCGACGTACCGCACGATGCTTGCAATCTGCATAGGCCGCGGCGCGAGCGGCGAGATCGACGCGAGCACGGCCCCGAGCGCGAGCGCACTCATCACGGACAGGACCAGGCGGCGTGCCCTGGCGGTGACGTGCTGTGCCCCGAGTCCCGCGAGCACGCACAGCGGAGGCAACAGCTGCTGGTAGTAGTGACCGAGGAATCGCCATCCGATGGCGACCGGTGCTGCGCTCGCGATCAGCCACACGACGACGGTGCCCGCGCCCGCGTACCTGCGTATGGGCAAGCGTGTCGCCAGCCATGCTGCGGGTGCGTGGAACGCGAGGAAGGTTGCGGTCATCAGCACGGCGATCGCGAGCGTCTGCACGCTGAACGGCTCGCCCGTGAGGTAGTCGCCGTTCTCCATCCACGCCCACCGGATCATGCCCTCGAGGCCGAACGCGCCACCGATGCCGGCGATCGCGACCGCCGCGCCTGCGGCTCCGGCGAGTACGGAAGCAGGCGCGTTCGGACCGCGTGCCGCTGCGACCAGGACGGCCACGATCGTGAACGCGAACGGTTGCTTCACGCACGCCGCCACACCCACCAGCGCGCCG
>JAPSGP010000197.1 GCA_031177445.1 Acidimicrobiia bacterium | reverse complement strand
ATCCGCCCCATCACCATCCCGGGGCGGCCGTCGACCGTCACGAGCTCGCCGATGGCAGGCAGCGGGACCCCGCGCTCGGCGGCGGCACGCATGGCCGCGGCCTCGACCGCGAGCCGATTCACGTTGCCGGGATCGCGCAGCAGACGTACGACCTGCCCGTCGCCCCATTCGAAGATCTCGGCCTCGCGGCCCTCGCCCAGCTTGCGGAGGTCGGTCACACCTTCGGCGAGGCTAGAGCTTTGTCGGCGACGGCAGGAGGCCGAGCTTGCGAGGCCGACCCGGCGAACAGGAGCCGGAGCTTGCGACGGCGACCCGAAGAGGTACCAACCGCCGCCGCCTCCCGACATCGGCTCGCTGGCGCTCGCCTAGGGCCTCACGATCGCGCGCAGCATCGGCTCCAGCTTCACCTGCGTCTCGGACCACTCGGCGTCGGGGTCCGAGCCGGCGACGATGCCGGCCCCCGCGAACAGGCGAGCACGGTTGCCGACGAGCTCGGCGCAGCGCAGCGCCACCGCCCACTCCCCGTTGCCGTTGCCGTCGACCCAGCCGACCGGGCCGGCGTAGCGGGCACGATCGAAGTCCTCGAGCTCTCGCAGTGCGGCGAGCGCGGCTTCCCGCGGTGCGCCCCCGACCGCGGGCGTCGGATGCAGCGCGAGCGCGAGCGCGAGCGCCGACGGACTGGATGCCCCGGACACGCGGCCGGTGATCCGTGTCGCCAGGTGGCTCACGTCGAGCAGGCGCTCGACCTCCGGCTTCCCGACGGCGTCGATCGCGACCGTGCGGCCGCGCAGCCCCTGCACGACCGCGTCGACGACGAGCCGGTGCTCGAGCTGCTCCTTGATCGACTCGGCGAGCTCGCGGGAAGCAGCGTCGTCGGCTTCGCCGGACGCCCCGCGTGCCACGGTCCCCGCCATCGGCCGTGACAGCACGTGCGCGCCGCGCCGCTGCACGAGGAGCTCGGGGGTTGCGCCGACGAGCCCGGCGGACGCGAACACGAAGCAGTCCGCCTGGGTGCGGCGGAGTCGGTCGAGGACGGCGCGCGGCTCGAACGGCGCGTCGGCGGTGATGAGCACGTCGCGAGCGAGCACCGCCTTGTCGAGCTCGCCGGCGGTGATGCGACCGAGCAGCGCCTCGACCTGCTCGCGCCACCGCCGGCGCGTGATCGAGCTGGCAATCTCGAAGCGGCGCGGCGACGTGTGCCTCGGTGCCGGCGCCTTGGTCGGAGCGCCGATCTCCGTCACCCACGAACGACCATCGGACGCGCGCCCGACGACTCGTGCCGGGATGACGAGCTCGCCCCGTGACGTCTCGCAGAACGGCAATGCGCCGACCGCGATCGCGCCCGTACCCGGCGCGTCGATCTCGTCGTCGGCCTCGAGGCGAGCCAGCGTGGCGTCGGCGTCGGTTGCCGCGATGCGGGCTGCGACCCCCGAGGTGACGAACCCCGTGTTGCCGGTGAGCCACGCGAACCCGTCCGGGGCGAGATCCCCGAGCAGGTCGGCGCGCGCCTCGATCGCCCGCGTGCGGGCTACCAGCCCTGATGCGAGCGTGGTGGTGGCGGTCACCGCCGCGTTCCCGTGACGAGCTGGACCGCCCCCGCAGTGAACGTGGCCCGGCGAACGTCCCCGAACCCCGACCGCGAGAGCAATGCCAGCAGGTCGTCGACCGCCGGGAGGTAGGCGGTCGATCGGGGCAGGTACCGGTATGCGTCGGCGTCACGGGAGAGCGCGGCGCCGATCCGGGGCACGAGCCGGCGGAACCAGAGCTGGTGACCGGCGCGGAGCAGCGCGTTCGTGGGTTCGGATGCGTCGACTGCCGCGAGCCGGCCACCCGGACGCAGGACGCGCGCGCATTCGCCGAAGAACGTCGCGAGATCGGTGAAGTTCCTCAGCGCGAAACCGGTGACGGCGCCGTCGACGGAACCGTCGCGTAGCGGGAGGCGTAGGGCGTCCGCGCGCAGGAGGGGGGCGCGGGTGTGCGCTGCCCCGAGCATGCCGGCGGAGAAGTCGATCCCGATCGCACCGAATCCGGCGCGCAACAGATCGTCGCAGAGGTCGCCGGTCCCGCACGCGAGATCCAGGACCGCCGCTCCCGGAGGAAGCTCCAGCGATGCGACGGTCCGGCGCCGCCAGCGCCGGTCCTGGCCGAGCGAGATGACCCGGTTCACCCGGTCGTAGCGGGGAGCGATCCGATCGAACATCCGCTGCACCTCGCGGTGCTTCTGCGGGCCGTGCGGGAGCTCGGCGGCGCGAGCGCGTAGCCGTTCGCGCACCGGGGTCACGGCCCCGCCACTTCGATCGCGCGACTCGATTCGGCAGCCGCGGCGGCGAGCTCCGCCGGCTCGCCGACCGCCTCGAGATGTTCGAGCGCGACCTCGAGCAGCACTCGTTCGAAGTGGTGCGAGACCAAGCGGGTGACCGCCGGGAGCAGAACTCGGAACGCGGCGACGAGTCGCTCGGCCCGTTCGTCGTCGGTCAGGTCGGCAGCTCGGAGCGGCTGGCGGACGAACGTGTCGAACAGCGAGACGGCAGCTTCTGCGGTTTCACGGGTCGCGGCGTGGTGTCGCCGGGCCAGCGCCAGCAGCTCGGGCATCGGGAGCCCCGCCTCCAGGAGGCGGAGCCCGGAGGCGACGACGTCGACGTCGCCGGACGTGTAGCGGGAGTCGCCGTCGTGGTGGCGGGGCACGAGCAGACCTTCCCGGACGACCGCCTCGACGAGCGCTTGCGGGACGCCCGAGCGCTGCGCGAGCTGTTCGATGGTCAGGAACTCCTCCGGGCCGGACTCGAGCTCGCCGGCGGCACCGACGACCGCCTCGGCGAGCGGCTCGTCGGACGGGTCGAGCTCCCCACTCACGAGCCGCCGAATGACGGCGAGCGACAGCCCCCGCCGCTGCAGCTCCTTGATCTCGCTCAGCCGCTCGAGATGCTCGGGGCCGTACCAGGCGATCCGGCCTTCACGAACGGGCGCCGGCAGGAGCCGACGCTTCTGGTAGAAGCGAATGGTGTCCACCGACACGTCGGCCCGTGCCGAGACCTCCTCGACCCGCCAGCGCTCCATGACCGCCAATTCTAGGAGTAATCACTCCCGCAGTTCCGATCGCCGCCGTGCGGCTTGGCAACGGGCGATTCGGCGCGAGAATGGCGGCAACGGCCCTGTCCGTACTGGAGGCGAGATGCCAGCAACGACCACGTCGACCAAGCCTCGGACCGAGAACAGCCACGCCCCGGTCGAGGCCCGCACCGCCGCGCCGGTCGAGCGCCTCGAGACACGCGAGTGGCTCAAGACCCGGATCTCGCGTGGCATGGCCATGACCGTCGCGGTCTCCTGGTACGTCCTGTTCCTCGTCGGGGTGGCACTCGAGCCCGAGGCCACGCAACCCGAAGCGATCCCGGCGTGGATCGGCGTCACGGTCACGGTCGTGCTGTTCGGCTTGCTCGGAGTGATGACGGCGGGGCTCCTGGCGCGACGTCGTTGGGGCCTGGTGGCGTCGATGGGAGCGGCAACCTTGTTCGTCGCCGGGTCGGTTGCGTGCCCGGTGAGCGGGCACCACGGCTTCGGTGCCTGGTGGTACGGCCAGATGGCATGCGCGCTCGGGCTGGTGGCGATCACCGGCGCGGCGCTGCGCCGCGCCTGATCGTCGTCACGGTCCGTGCAGCTCGGCGCCGGTGGCGCCGTCGAGGCGCGTCGACCGAACCCGGCCGGGTTCCTCGAGCACCCGCATGAGCCCGGGCCGCAGTCGCCACGTCACGAACAGCACCACGGCCATGATCGCGGCCGCGCCCGCGGTCGTCGCCCGCAGTCCGATCCGGTCGGCGATCGTCCCTTGGATCACGCTCCCGAGGGGGTACAGCGCGCCGAGCAGGACCATGAGCACGCTCATCACCCGGCCGCGGTACTCGGCGGGCGCTCGCAGCTGGGCAATCGTGGTGAAGCTCGAGAGCGCGCCGAGATAGAGAAAGCCGACGACGAAGATCGTGACGACGCCGACTGCCAGCGTTGGTGACGCGGCGTAGGCGCAGAGCGCAACCGGCAGCCCCGACAGCACCGCGGTGAGCACGCGACGACCGCCGTACCGCGCGTGCAGCGGGCCCAGGGACAAGCCCATGAGGACGGCGCCGATGCCCTGCGCGGTGACGAGCGCCGACGTGCCGAAGTCCTCGTTCTCGAACAGCTTCAGTGCGACGGCCGGGACGAGCGCGATGAACGGGGCCGCGAGCAGCGTGTTCAGCGCCATGTACCCGACGACGAGCCGGAGCCCCGGCTCGGCCCGCACGAACCGCAGACCGGCCTGGATCGATCGGAGGATCGACTGCTCCTGCTGTGCTCCCGGTGGCGGGAGCGAGAGTGAGCCGATCACGACGATCACCGCGAAGAAGCTCACGGTGTTCAGCGCGAACGCCCACTCGTAGTCGCCGAGCCCGATGACGACCCCGGCGAGCAGCGGACCGATGACGCGCCCGAGGTTCCACTGGGCCGAGGACAGCGCGATCGCTCCCGGAAGGTCGGCGGTCGGAACCAGGTCGGGCAAGAGGGCCTGGTACGACGGGAACCCGATTGCCATCGCGCATCCCGATCCCAGGACGATCGTCGTGACCACCGCCGGCGATGGCGATCCGCGTGCGGCGAGCACGGTGAGGGTCGCGGCGAGTGCCGTCTGCACCAGGGTGGTGGCGATCAGCAGCCGCTTGCGCGGCAACCGATCCGCCAGCGCGCCGCCCAACGGTCCCAGGACGGCGTTGGGCAGGAACCCGGCCGCCGCCACCAGTCCGGCCCAGCCTGCGCTGCCGGTCTCTGTCGTGACGAGGATGCCGACGCCGACGGTCTCCATCCACGTGCCGATGTTCGAGACGAAGCCGCCGGACCACAGCAGCGCGAACCCGCGGTGTCGCAGCGGGGCGAGCGAAGCGGGCACGGCCACGCCTGCAAGGTATGGCAGCGTGACGATCGCATGCGCCGTCTCGTCGTGGTCCTCACGGTCGTCGTGCTGCTCGGATGCGACGACGGCAGCGGGCGCTCGCACGCGCCGCGGTCGAACGCGCGCCCGGTCCCGAACGGTCGAGACGCGACGATCGAACGCATCGTCGACGGTGACACGATCGTCGTCGAACCGAACGAGACCGTTCGACTGATCGGAATCGACACCCCGGAGACGAAGGACCCGCGCCGGCCGGTCGAGTGCTTCGGCGAGGCCGCCACGCGCCACATCACCGAGCTCGTCCCGCCCGGAGCCGGGGTGACCTTGGTGCGCGACGTCAGCGCGACGGACCGGTACGGGCGATCGCTCGCCTATGTGTACCGCCGGCGCGATGGGCTGTTCGTGAACGCCGACATGGTGGCAAAGGGATACGCGGCCGCGGCGACGTTTCCGCCCGACGTCGCCCATGCCGAGGAGCTCGTCGCGCTCGAACGGCAGGCACGCACCGCCGGTCGCGGGCTCTGGACTGCGTGCGGCAGTCCGGATGTCCCGGCGTAGCATCGACTCATGCCCGTGAAGGAAGGCATCGCCGGTCCGATTCCCGAAGGCGCCGACCCCGAGGAGTACGACAAGCTGCGGCGGCGCGTGCTGTGGAAGATGCCCTCGGGTCTCTACATCGTCGGCAGCAGAGCGGGGGAGCGGCGCAACGGCATGACGCTGAACTGGGCGACGCAGCTCGCGTTCGACCGGAAGCTGCTCGGGATCAGCGTCGAGCACGCGGCCTTCACCCACGAGCTGATCGCCGAGGGCCAGGTGTTCAGCCTGTGCCTGGTCGACCGCGAGGACCGCGCGATCGTGCGCAAGTTCACGAAGCCGGTCGAGGTCGATCTCGAGGCGCGCACGCTCAACGGGTTCCCGTTCCACGACGGAGTCACCGGCGCACCGATCCTCGACCAGGCCGTCGCCTATCTCGACTGCGAGGTGCGCCAAGCCCTCGACCTCGGAGACCACACCTTCTTCGTGGGCGAGATCGTCGACGCCGACTTCCAGCACGACGAGGAGACGCCCGTCCTCCGCATGGAGGACACCCGCATGAACTACGGCGGGTAGTGATCTCCCGAGGCGTAACCGAGCGCGAAGAGCGCGCGCTCGG
>JAPSGP010000196.1 GCA_031177445.1 Acidimicrobiia bacterium | reverse complement strand
GAGGCCAGCACTACCCGGGACTGGCCGGGTCCCTTCCTTGCCTCGCGGGGCAAGAAGCGCGTGAATCGAACCCTCGGAGCCGGGCCGAGCCCCGGTCGCCGAACGGGGGGGCGAGGCACATGGCAGGTATCAGCACGATGGAGAAGGACAACAGGCTGCGCTGGGGTGGCATCGGCGGCATCGTCTTCGCGGTGGCGTTCGTGGTCGGGGTCCTGATGATGACCGACACGCCCGAAGGCGACGAGTCGAACCGGAAGTGGATCGAGTACTACGCCGACAGCGGGAACCGGACCCAGCTCGTCGTTGGCGCGATCGTGCTGGCCGTTGGCACGATCGGGTTTCTCGTGTTCGTCAGTTCGCTTCGCGAGCGAATTCGCGACAGCCAAGCTCAGGAGTGGCTCGGCACACTGATGTTCGCGAGCGGTGTTGCCTTCGTGGCCCTGCTCGGGGTCTTCGGAACATCGCTCGGAGCCGTCGCCGCCGCGGTGGAGTTCGGAGACGCCCCCGTCCCGCGGAGCGCTGACGTCCCGCGAATCGTGGAGAGCATCGGCTTCGGCGCGCTGCTCCTTTTCGGCATGGCTGCCGCCGGGCTCCTGATGGTCACCGTCTCCGTCGCGAGCGGACCGACCGCGCTGCTCCCGCGGTGGCTCGTCGTGACGGGCACCGTCGCCGGCGTGATCGTGATCGTGGGAGGCCTCTTCTTCATTCCCATGGCGCTGCTCGTGCTCTGGGTGCTCGCCGTGAGCATCGTGATGCTTCGCCAACCGAGTCTTCGACCGAGTATGACCGTCTGACCAGGAACGTACGATCCCCATGACCGTGACCACCGCAGAGCATCCAGTATCGACAACCGTCGTGGGACCCGTGCCCGAAGCACGTGGCCATCGTGGGCTGGCGACAGTCGTGCTCCTCACCATTGGCGCGTTGCTCGCTGCTGACCTCTGGCAGTGGGGCGACGGGCCTGGCGACGCCTTCGAACCGGTCACCCAGGCGGTGCGGGTCGGCCTGCTCGCGGTCTGGGCGCTCGCGGGAATGATCCTTACCGCTCGTCGGCCCGGCGAGCGGCTCGGTCTGCTCGTTCTCGTCGGGACGGGGGCCGGCGCGGTCGCTGCCGCGACGGACGCGGCAGTCCTTGGTGGTTCCGACAGCACGCTGTTCGAGCTCGGCCGCGCGCTGGGGATCGCGGTCCTGCCCGCAGTCGCGCTCCATGTCCTGCTCGCGCTGCCCACCGGCGAGCTCGTGCGACGCACCCATCGGAACGCGGTGATCACGGGATACGTCGTCGCGGTGGTGATCGGCATCGCGATCTGGCTGGCCGATCCACCGGTGCCGCTGTGGCTGGTCCTGCTCGAGGCGGCTCTGGCCGTGCTCGTCGGAGCCGGTCTCTCGAACGCTCGCTATCGCGGCGCCCGCGGACAGGAACGCCAGCGGATGCAGTGGTTCGGTTGGGCAGTGACGGTCGCGGCCGAAGTGACACTGGTAACGATCGCGCTGCGACTGTTCGTCGGCTGGCCCGATCACAGCGGCGACGTCGCCGCGGCCGCGACCGTGATGATCCCATTGTCGCTCATGTTCTCCACCTCGAAGCGGCTGCTGCCCCAGGTCGACAAGCTGCTCGCACACACGGTCAGCTTGACCGGGCTGACCGGCGTCGTCGTCGGTGTGTACCTGGTGATCGTGCTCGGGCTCGGCCGGGTGCCGAGCGACGACGAGCGCACGATCCTCCTGCTCTCGATGGTGGCGGCCGGGATCGCGGCGTTGCTCTATCTTCCGACTCGCGCCCGCCTCACTGCCTTCTCCAACCGGCTCGTGTACGGCGAGCAGTACGCGCCCGACGAAGCGCTGCGCACCTTCGGGAGCCGCCTGTCGCGTGCGATCCCGCTCGACGAGCTGTTGCTGCAGCTCGCCGAGTCGCTGCGAAAGACGCTGGTGCTCGACAGCGCCGAGGTGTGGACGGGCTCGAGCGGGGTGCTGGAACGAACGGTCTCGGTCCCCGACCGTGGTCACGCGCAGCTCACGATCTCCGAGACGGAGCAGCCGGTGGTCGCCCGCGCCGGCGTGGTCGGTCCTGCCTGGCTTGCCATCTGGCTGTCGCGGTTGCTCGAAGGACGCGAAGGCAAGCTCGTGCGCGTCGCGCCCATCGCCCACTCGGGTGAGCTGCTCGGCCTCCTCGTCGTGCAGCGGCCGGGAGACGCGGAGACGTTCGCGAGCGACGACGAGTCGGCGCTGGCGGAGCTCGCGCGCCAGGTGGGCCTCGCCCTGCACAACGTGCAGCTCGACTCGGCCCTGCAGGAGTCGCTGGAAGAGGTGAAGCGACAGGCCGAGGAGTTGCGCGCCTCACGGTCCCGGGTGGTTGCCGCCGCCGACGCCGAACGGCGCAAGATCGAGCGCGACTTGCACGACGGCGCCCAGCAGCATCTGGTCGCGCTCGCGGTCAGCGTGCGGCTGGCACGCCAGCTCGCGGACTCCGACCCCGGGGCGACCAAGGAGATGCTCGATCAGCTCGGCGCCGACCTCCAGGAGGCGGTGCAGGAGCTGCGCAACCTCGCGCACGGGATCTATCCGCCGCTCCTCATGGACCGCGGGCTCGAGGCCGCACTGGGCGCCGCCGCCGGCCGGGCGGCGTTGCCGACCGCGGTCGAAGCCGACGGGATCGGTCGGTACCCGCAGCAGGTCGAAGCCGCGATCTACTTCTGCTGCCTGGAGGCGCTCCAGAACGCCGGCAAGCACGCCGGCGAGGGTGCCGAGGCCACCATCACGCTGCGCGAAGAGGAAGGCAAGTTGTTCTTCGAGGTCGCGGACACCGGGGCGGGATTCGACATGGGCTCGGCCGCGGCCAAGGGGCACGGATTCGTCAACATGAGCGACCGGATCGGGGCGATCGGCGGGTCGGTCCGCTTCGAGTCGACCCCGGGCGCCGGGACCAAAGTCGGGGGCTCGGTGCCGATCGGCGCCGAGCAAACGGCCGCCGCAAGCGCGTGAGGTTCAGTTCCGAGAGCGCCACACGTCGGCGAGCACGCCGGGGCCGAACTCCTCTTTGTTGACGTACGCCGCCGCGCCGCAGTCGGCGGCCCCGCTCGGCAGCTCGTCGGCCTGATAGGTCGACAGCAGCACCACGACGGCGTCGGAGTGCTCGGTGGTGATGCGCCGGGTCGCCTCGATACCGCCGATCCCGGGCATGTTGATGTCCATCAACACGATGCCCGGGCCGAGCGACTCGACGAGCTCGATCGCCTCTTCACCGGATCCCGCTTCCCCGACGACCTGGAACCCCGGCGTCGCCGCGAGCACTGCTTTGGCGGCGCGGCGGAACGGAGCCTGGTCGTCGACGATGATCACCGGCACGGCCTGGTCCACCACGGGCCGATTCTCGCGCCCGTCTCCGGGTACTCCCATGGTGCCGACTCCCTGCCGGATGGTGGGGTCAGCTTCCCTGTTCGGAGAGGAACAGGAGGACCGCCTTCACCCGGCGGTGCACATCGGGCGTCTCGGACAGGTCGAGCTTCGAGAAGATCGAGTTGATGTGCTTCTCGACGGCCCGTTCCGACAGCACCATCGATCGGGCGATCGCCGCGTTGTTCTTGCCTTGGGCCATCTCGCCTAGCGTCTCGGTCTCGCGGGGCGTGAGCCGCTCGAGGGGTGACTGGGGACGGCGCATGCGGGCGGCGACGAGGGCGTCGACGATCTTGGGGTCGATGACCGAGCCGCCCGCCGCCACCTCCTCGATGGCCGTCACGAGCTGCTCGAGCTCGGTCACCCGCTCCTTCAGGAGGTAGCCCCGCCGTTCCGACCCGTGCTCGAACAGCGCGAGGGCGTACGCGGGCTCGGCGTACTGGCTGAGCACGACGACCCCGACCTCGGGATGGGAGTCGCGCAGCGCGTCGGCGGCGCGGATCCCCTCGTCGGTTCCGGTGGGGGGCATCCGGATGTCGGTCAGCACGACGTCGGGCGGGTCGGCGTCCACCGCCGCCAGCAGCGATTCGAGGTCCTCGCACACACCTGCCACCTCGATCCCGCCCTCCTCGAGCAGGCGGCGCACCGACTCCCGCAGGAGATAGTTGTCCTCGGCGACGATTACCCGCTGCGGCACGAATGGGACAGTAGTGGGGGCAACACGCCGCCCACCGTTCTGGACCACACCCTTGCTGAGGGCCGGAGAAACCTGCCGAATGGGACCGTGTCCGTGCTGACGCTGCTTTGGCGCGCCGACTGGCGGTCGCGCTGGCGCTCGTGGCTGGGGGTCGCCCTGCTCGCGGGGCTGGCGGGCGGCATCGTGCTGGCGTCGATTGCCGGCGCCCGGCGGACGGGCTCGGCGTTGGAACGGTTCGAACGAGCGTCCCGTGCACCCCACGCGTTCGCAGGAGTACGGGTGGAGCCAGGGGAGCGTGCGGACTGGGATCGTCTCGGCGCGCTGCGGACGCTGCCCGAGGTCGACGCGCTGGGGGCGTTCTCGACCTACTGGCTCTTTCCGTCGGTCCTGAGCCGCGAAGAGCAGGCTCTGTTCGTCGCGCACGCGGCCGACGACGAGGTCTTCACCCGCGAGGTCGCGATCCCGGTTGTGCTCGACGGTCGGCGAGCCGAGCCCGGTCGTGCCGACGAGCTCGAGATCAACGAGGATCTCGCCGAGCGACTCGACGTCGAACCGGGAGACCGGGTGACGTTCGAGTCCTTGACGCCCGAGCAGCTCGCCACCGGCGAGGCGACCGGCCGCTTCGGCGATCCGGCGGGCCCAGAGGTAGAGCTGACCGTGGTCGGGATCGTCCGCAACGGCAGCGACATCCTGCGTGACAGTCCGGGCACGCGCGACACGTTCCCGGCCGTCTTCACGCCTGCCTTCGCCGAGGCGAACGTCGACGACATCGGCAACATGGGCGGATCGATGGCGGTTCGGCTGCGGAACGGGCCTGACGATGTGGACGACTTCGCCGACGGCATGCGCCGCATCTATCGGGGATCCGAGATCTTCGTCTCGGGAGGAGGCAGCTTCTCGCCCGGCGAGCGCAGCGTCTTCGACGTGCCACGCGCCGGGCTCTTCATCTTCGCCGCTGCTGTTGCGATCGCCGGAATGGTGGTCGTGGGCCAAGCGGTCGCCCGGCAAGTGCTCGCACGCCGGTTCGACGGGGACGTGCTCGACGCGCTCGGCATGCCCCGCCGCGTTCGTCTGCTCGCAGCCGCGGGCGCCATCGTCCCGGCTGCAGTCGCGAGCGCCGCCGTCGCCGCCGCGCTCATGGTGGCGGCGTCGCCACTGTTCCCGTTCGGGTCCGCCGTACGCGGTGAGCCGGATCCCGGCTTTTCGATCGACACTTTCGTGCTGGTTGCGGGCATGCTCGGCGTCTTCCTGGTGCTCGCGATGGTTGCGCTGCTGAGCGCTCTGCAGCTCGTGCGAGAACGGCGAACACCGTTCGTCGACGCGTCGGGAGGACGGCCGCCGTCGATCGTCTCCCGAGTGCGCGCCGGCTGGGTCCCGCTCACCACGGTCATCGGCGTCCGAATGGCGCTCGAACGCGGCCATGGGCGCGCCGCGGTGCCGGTGCGGCCGGCACTGACCGCGGCGATCGTCGGGGCACTGGGCGTCGTGGGCGCGCTCGTGGTCGGTTCGAGCCTCGACCGTGCGGCGACGACGCCGGCGCGCTTCGGGTGGAATTGGGACCTGGCCGTCGATGCCGGCGGCGATCGTGACGGCGCGGTCGATCTGGGGGCCGAGCTCGCCGAGGATCCTGTGGTGGAGCGGGCGGCGGTGGTCGAGGTCGCGCAGGTCGCCGTAGATGGCCGACAGGTCCAGGCCCAGACGTTCCGGCCACTGTCGGGTGCGATCGCGCCGACCATCATCAAGGGCCGGGTTCCGCTGACGGCCGACGAGGTCGCGCTCGGCTTCGAAACGATGTCGGAACTCGATGTCGGCGTCGGTGAAACGGTCGAGATCCGCGGGCCTCTTGGTCGCGAGCCCTACAGGGTGGTCGGGCAGGCGATCCTGCCCGTGCTCAGCGGCGATACACCGAGCGAGGGCGCGGTCTTCGTCGGTGACCTGCAGGCCGAGCCGCGCGACAGTTCGACGGACGACACGTTGTTCGTCCTCGTGACG
>JAPSGP010000487.1 GCA_031177445.1 Acidimicrobiia bacterium | reverse complement strand
TGGCGCGGCCGTCGGCGCCGAGATCGAGCGCCAGCTGCGAACCTTCCATCAGCTCGTCGGGCGGGCACCGACGCACCTCGATTCGCACCAACATGTGCACCGAACGCCACCCGTACGGCGCCTCCTGAGGAATGCCGGTCAACGGCTCGGGGTGCCGGTGCGGGATGTCACTCAGGGGATCAAGTATTCGGGTGCGTTCTACGGTCAGGACGGGAAGGGCGCTCCGCTCCCGGATGCGATCACCGTCCCGACGCTCGTGCGCTTGATCGAGGAGCTGGATCCGGGTGTCACCGAGCTCGGATGCCATCCCGGCGATGGCACCGAGCTCGACAACACCTACGCCCAAGAACGGCTACGTGAAGTGGAGACGCTGTGCGATCCCCGTGTTCGAGAGGCGCTCGAGAAGGCCGACGTCGGGTTGCGGTCGTTCGCGGGATGGATCACTCCGCTCTGACGGCCACGACCTCGAGGTAGGCGCTCGGCAGGCGCAGCCCGCCGTCGGTCGCGGTGTTGCCCTGGGCCGCGAGGTCGGCGAGCTCGCCAAAGAGGGCGGCGCGTCCGTCGTCGTCCAGCGACTCGAACGCCTTGAACATCGGTCCGTAGTAGGTGCGCATGGTGTCGATGAACTCCTCCGGCGACCGGTAGCGGAAGACGTAGTGCCGCTCGGTGGTCTCCAGACTCGACACGCGCAAGCCGAACAGCTCCGCCAGCCGGGCCTCGGTGCCCCACTCCAACGGCGACCGGACCCCGGCGGGCGGGGGCACGTAGCGGCCGAGGGTGCGGAACATCTGGCCGACGAAGCTGGCCGGTGTCCAGTTGGCAAGCCCGATCCGGCCGCCGGGCAGGCAGACGCGCACGAGCTCGGAGGCGGCCTGTTCCTGGTTGGGAGCGAACATGACCCCGACCGTCGACAGCACCGCGTCGAAGCTCGCGTCCGGCAGGTCGAGCGCTTCGGCATCCGCGGTCCGGGTGTCGATGGTGAGTCCCTCGGCTGCTGCACGGCGGCGGAGACGATCGAGCAGCTCGGGGACATAGTCGGTCGCCGTGACCTCGCACCCGCGCCGGGCGGCAGCGAGTGACGCGTTCCCGTTGCCGGCAGCAACGTCGAGCACCTGCCAGCCGGCCGCGACGTCGACCGCTTCGCAGAGCGACTCGCCCATGATCTGGAGTTGCGTGCCGATGACGGCGTAGTCACCCGACGACCAGTTCGCCTGCTGGCGCTGCTTGATCGCCTCGAAGTCGACGGTTGCGGTCGTGGTCATTGGATTTCTCCCTTCGGGAATCAAGCTCGACGGCCGGTGTAGGCCGCCAGGCGCTCAATCGGGGTGGCGTCGGCGGGCGGCTCGACCGCGTCGGCGAAGGTGTCGCCGTCGCGCAACGGATCGAGCGTCTCGTGCGCGTAGGCATCGACCTCCGCGACGAGCGCCTCCGGCGGGTCGTAGGGCTGGCCCGTCGCGGTCGCGAGGTCCCAGCCGTGGACGAGCCCGTCGAGGACGATGAAGCGAGCGAAGGTCTGCCCAGGGACGTCGCCGAACGGGGCGCTGACGGTGCGATCGAGCGCGCCTGGCTCGTGCATGGCGACCACCAGATCGGTCAGGGCGGAGTCGAATTGACTGAAGATGTCGCCGCTCGCATCGACCGCAGGCGGAGTCTCGTTGCCGCGGAAGGCAGCGGCGAAGGTCGTTGCGCCGCCGATCATGTGCTCGAGCACTCCCTGCACCGTGAAGTTCGTGCACGGCGTCGAGTTGTCGAGCTGTGTGGGCTCGATGCCACTGACCACCTTGCCCAGCACCGGGCCGAGCTGGTCGAGCTGTGCCAGAGGTTCCATGGGATCTCCCTTTCGTTCGGGGCGATTGCTCGCCCGCGCCCTCGGCCGCCGGTCGGCCGCCCCGAGCTCGGCGGCTTCACGATCCCGTCCGAGCTCGATGAGCTTCGCTACCTGTTCCGACGCCCCTGACGGCGCCGGATCATGCTCGATCACGTCGCTCATCTTCGACGGTGCGGGACGCCCTTGCATCGGACTCATGCCCCATCTCGCTCGCGGCCGCATGGGGTGAATGCCCCATCGGGCGCCGTCGCCTTCCGGCGAATGCACACTTCGCCCGATGCGGTGCGCTCGCCGCCGGCGGACGATTGCCCCGGACCGGGATGGTCCCGGGCAGATGCACTGGAGGTACGCGATGCGAGCTCCGATCAAGGAGATCCCCGTCGAGATGAAGATCGACGCCATCGAGACGCGCGGTCAGAACTGGGGTGGTCAGCTCGTGCGCCACCTCGACCTCCCGCCCGGCGTCGACTTCACGCCGCTGTTCAAGGGCCTTCCCGGCGACATGTCCCAGTGCCCCCACTGGGGATACGTGCTGGCCGGCTCGATCCACCTGCGCTACGCCGACGGCACCGAGGAGGTCACGAAGGCGGGCGAGCTCTACGCCTGGCCCGGAGGTCACACGGGCTGGACCGACGAAGGGGTCACGTTCGTGG
>JAPSGP010000486.1 GCA_031177445.1 Acidimicrobiia bacterium | reverse complement strand
TGAGCGCGTCGACAGCAGCGCCATCGGTGACGTCGAGAAGCACGGGCTCGAGCCGGCCCGCCGCCTCGGCCCGTAGGCGCTCGGCGTCCTCCTCCTTCCTGACTCCGGCGAAGACGCGGAAGCCGAGGGCATCCAGGTGCAGGGCGCACGCGCGGCCGATCCCGGTCGAGCAGCCCGTCACCACGACGGCGCCGCGCGCGCTCACCGGTTCAGGCGACCGCCTCGGCGGCCTCTTCCTCTTCCTTGATCTCCTCGATGATGTCGCGCGTGCGACCGGGGTCCACCCGGATGCCCGGGCCCATCGTCGTCGCCAGCGTGATCGTTCGCAGATAGCGACCCTTGGCCGCGGCGGGCTTGGCGCGGAGCAGCTCGTCGACCAGCGTCGCGTAGTTCTCGAGCAGGGCGCGCGCCTCGAAGTCGGTGCGACCGATCGTGACGTGCACGATCGCCGAGCGGTCGGTGCGGTACTCGACCTTGCCGGCCTTCGACTCGGACACGGCCCGACCGACGTCGTCGGTGACCGTGCCGACCTTCGGGTTGGGCATCTTGCCCTGCGGACCCAGGATGCGGCCGAGCTTTCCGACCGTGGGCATCATGTCGGGCGTCGCGATCGCCACGTCGAAGTCGGTGAAGCCGTCCTGGACGCGCTGGGCCAGGTCGTCGTCGCCGACGTGGTCGGCACCGGCCTCCTCGGCCTCACGAGCCCGGTCACCCTTCGCGAACACGACCACCGTGATCTCCTTGCCCAGCCCGTGCGGGAGGGCGATCGTCCCGCGGAGCTGCTCGTCGGCGTGGCGCACGTTCAAGCCGGTTCGCACGTGGCACTCGACGGTCTCGGTGAACTTCTTGGACTGCATGTCCTTGACCAGGCGGATCGCCTCGGCGGGCGGGTAGGCGCGCTCTCGGTCGACGCGCTCGTAGAGGTCGCGGTAGCGCTTTCCGTGCGCCATCAGCCGGCGACCTCCACGCCCATGGAGCGGGCCGTGCCCTCGATGATCTTGGTCGCCTGGTCGAGGTCCCCGGCGTTCAGGTCGGCGAGCTTGTTCTCGGCGATCTGCCGCGCCTGATCGCGCGTGATCGAGCCGACCTTCTCGCGATGCGGCTCCCCCGAGCCCTTCTCCACGCCGGCGGCCTGCTTGATCAGGACCGCCGCCGGCGGGGTCTTCGTGATGAAGGTGAACGAGCGGTCCTCGAAGACCGTGATCTCGACCGGGATGATCGTCCCGCCGGCGTCCTGGGTCTGCGCGTTGAACGCCTTGCAGAACTCCATGATGTTCACGCCGTGCTGGCCGAGCGCGGGGCCGACCGGCGGTGCCGGATTGGCCTGGCCGCCGGGGACCTGGAGCTTGATCATGGTGAGGACCTTCTTGGCCATGGGAAAAGAGAGGCTAGCTGGCCCGAGAGTCGAGCGATTCAAGGACGCAGGGAGGCCGTAGTGCTGCGCACACGGCCGACCGAGGACGCCGAAGCGCGACGACTATTCGGGTCAGCTAGACCTTCTTTACCTGGTCGAAGCCGACCTCAACCGGGGTCTCCCGGCCGAAGATCGATACCAGCACCTTGAGCTTGGCCGCGTCCTCGTTGATCTCCGAGATCTCCCCGGAGAAGTCGGACAGCGGGCCGGACACGACCTTGACCGACTCGCCGATCGAGAACTGCGCCCGCGGGCGCACGCGCGTTCCGGTCTCGACGTCGCGGTTGAGCATCCGGTCGACCTCCGGCTGGGGAAGCGGGACCGGCTTGTTCTGAGGGCCCACGAACCCGGTGACGCCGGGGGTTCCCTTCACGAGCGTCCAGGCGTCGTCGTTCATATCCATGTTCACGAGCACGTACCCCGGCATGGTTCGCCGCTCGGTCTGCACCTTCTGGCCGTCCTTGACCTCCGAGACCTGCTCGGTGGGAATCACGATCTGGCGCACGCGGCGCTGCTGGCCAAGCGACTCGACGCGATGCTCGAGGTTGTGCTTGACCTTGTTCTCGTGCCCGGAGTAGGTGTTTACGGCGTACCAGCGGAACACTGCTCGAGTCCTTTTTTGGTCGTGGGGGCCGCGCTCAGAGAATCGCCTGGATCACCCGGGAGAAGATCGCGTCGAGGGCGCCCAGGTAGCCGCCCGCAATCAGCACGAAGCCGAGCACGACGCCGGTGAGCGTGGTGAGGGTCTTTCGGTCCGGCCACTGGACGCGCTTGAGCTCCGCCCAGACCGCGACCAGGAACGCCGCCACTCTACCGCGCTCACGGCCGTCGGCCCGATCACGCTCCTCGACGGCCGGCGGCTGGTCGTCGGTGCCGACCTCCGGGGCCGGAGGCAGAGACTCCACGACGGTGTCCGAGCGGCCGGCGGTCTCCGGTGGTGCGGAGGCGGCGAGACGGGGGTCGGCGGCTGGGTCGACCGGGGGCGCCGCGCTCGCGCCCTCGCGGGGCACGGAGCCTGCGCCGTCGCCAGGCGCCGAGCCCGTGCCGTCGCCAGGCATACGAATAAAGGTTGACATCCT
>JAPSGP010000195.1 GCA_031177445.1 Acidimicrobiia bacterium | reverse complement strand
GCCTTCCTCGACACGCTCCCCGGCCTCTACGTGGTGAAGACCGACGGCCTCGCCGCCGGCAAAGGGGTGCTGGTCACCGAGTCGCTCACCGAGGCACGCGACGCGGTGCGGGCCTACCTGTCGGGCCAGGCGTTTGGCGACGCCGGCCGCCAGGTCGTCCTCGAGGAGGGCATGACCGGGCCCGAGTGCTCGTTGCTCGTGCTCGTGTCCGGCGGCGACCTCGCCCCGCTCGCCCCGGCGCAGGACTTCAAGCGGATCTTCGACGGTGATCGCGGGCCGAACACCGGCGGTATGGGCGCGTACTCGCCGGTTCCGATCGTCGACGACGACACGGTCGATCGGGTGCTGAAGGAGGCCGTCGTCCCCACCGTCGCCGAACTGGACGAGCGCGGCGCGCCGTACCGCGGGATCCTCTACGCCGGCCTCATGCTCACACCGACCGGTCCGAAGGTGGTCGAGTTCAACGTGCGCTTCGGCGACCCCGAGTGCCAAGCCGTCGTGCCGCGTCTGGCCAGCGACCTCGCGGTGCATTGCCTCGAATCGGCCCGCGGGGAGCGACTCACACCGGTCGAGTTCGTCGACGACGCGTGCGTGACGGTCGGGCTGGCGTCCGAGGGCTATCCCACGCAGCCGCGCACCGGCGACGTGATCACGGGCGTGCAGGCGGCGGAGCGGGTGCCAGGCGTCACGGTGTTCCACGCGGGCACGAAGCGCGTCGACGGCGACCTCGTGACCGCGGGCGGTCGAGTGCTCAATGTGACCGCGGTGGCGCCGACGCTGAAGGAGGCGCGCGCCCGTGCGTACGAAGCGGTCGGGCAGATCTCATGGCCGGGCATACAACACCGCCGCGACATCGCCGCCGCCGTAGAATCGGCGTGAAGGAGCCGCGATCTTGATTCCTCGCTACGCCCTGCCCGAGATGGCCGAGCTGTTCAGCGACGAGGCGCGGTTCGCCACCTGGCTCGAGGTCGAGATCCTCGCGGTCGAGGCATGGGCGAAGCTTGGTGTCATCCCGGCCGCCGACGCCGCTGCGGTGCGGGCCCGGGCCTCGGTAGACGCCGACGCGGTGCTCGAGCGCGAGCAGGTCACCGATCACGACGTCGCCGCGTTCGTCGACGTGGTCCAAGAGCGAGTGGGCCACCCCGAAGGCTCGTGGGTTCACTACGGCCTGACTTCCAGCGATGTCGTCGACACCGCGCTCTCATACACGCTCACGCGCGCCTGCGATCTCCTGCTTGACGCGATTGAAGCCCTCGAGGCCGCGATCGCGGCCCGCGCCCGGGAGTACCGGCACACGCCGACGGTTGGTCGAACCCACGGCGTGCATGCCGAGCCCACGACCTTCGGCGCCAAACTCGCGCTGTGGGCGCTCCAGCTGCGCCGCGACCGGCAGCGCCTCGCTCGAGCTCGGCGGATGGTGGCGGTGGGCAAGCTGTCGGGCGCGGTCGGTAACTACTCCAACGTGGACCCCGAGATCGAGGCGTTCGTCTGCGAACGGCTCGGCCTCGTCCCGGTGCCGGCGACGCAGGTGATCGCGCGCGATCGCCACGCCGAGTTCCTCTATGCCTGTGCCTCGATCGGCGCCTCGGTCGAGGCGTTCGCGCTCGAGATCCGTCATCTCCAACGCACCGAGGTGCGGGAGGTCGCGGAACCGTTCCGTGAGGGCGCGCAGAAGGGCTCGAGCGCGATGCCGCACAAGCGCAACCCGGTGAAGAGCGAGCAGCTGAGCGGGCTCGCCCGCGTGCTGCGGGGCAACCTCCAGGCCGGGCTCGAGGACGTCGCGCTGTGGCACGAGCGCGACATCTCGCATTCCTCCGTGGAGCGGATCGTGCTGCCCGACTCGGCGCAGCTCGCGTATTACGTGCTCGTCCGCTTCCGCAGCATCGTGGAAGGGCTGCAAGTGCATCCCGAGCGAATGCTCGAGAACCTCCAATCGTCGTACGGGCTCGTCTTCAGCCAGGCGGTCCTGCTCGCGCTCGTCGAAGCCGGGCTCTCGCGCGACGACGCTTACCGCGCCGTGCAGCGAGCGGCGACGCGAACGTGGGACGAGCGCCGGCCCTTCCGCGACGTGCTGGCGCAGGACGAGGTCGTCCGCACCGCGCTCTCGGGCGACCAGCTCGACGCCTGCTTCGAGCTCGACCGTGCGCTCGCACAGGCCGGCCGTACGGTCGACGCCCTCGAGGCGCTCGACAAACCCGACGGCAGCGGCGTCGCCACGTGACCCGCATCGCGCTCCCGCATCACTACACGGGCAAGGTCCGCGACCTCTACGAGGTCGACCACGACCGCATGCTCATCGTCGCGTCCGACCGGATCTCGGTCTTCGACGTCGTGCTCGACGACCTGATCCCCGACAAGGGGCGCGTGCTGACGGGCCTGTCGACGTTCTGGTTCGACCGGACCGCCGACTTCGTCCCCAATCACCTCATCTCCTCGGACCCGACCGACCTCCCGGAGACCGCGGGCCCGGAGGTTGCCGGGCGGGCGATGCTGTGCCGGGCCACCCGGCCCGTCCGCCTGGAGTGCATCGGCCGCGGGTACCTGTTCGGGTCGGCGTGGTCGGAGTACGCCGACTCCGGGACCGTGTACGGGCGGCGCATGCCGGCCGGTATGCGGCAGGCCGAGCGCCTCCCGGAACCGATCTTCACCGCGACCACGAAGGCCGAGGCGGGCCACGACCTGCCGCTCACCGACGCCGATGCGGCCGAGCTCGTCGGCGCGGAGCGCTTCGAGCAGATCCGCGAGCTCACGTTGCGGGTCTACCGGCTCGGTGCCGAGCACGCGGAGTCGTGCGGGATCCTGCTCGCCGACACGAAGCTCGAGTTCGGGAGTGTCGACGACGAGCTCTTGGTCATCGACGAGATGCTCACACCTGACTCGTCGCGCTACTGGCCGGTCGAGGACTACCGCGTGGGGAGCTCGCCGCCATCGTTCGACAAGCAGTACGTGCGCGACCACTACTCGACGACGGACTGGAATCAGACCGCCCCCGCGCCCCGCCTTCCCGTCAGCGTGATCGACGGCACGCGTGCTCGCTACGTCGAGGCCTACGAGTTGATCACCGGCCAGAGCTTCGACGAGTGGTACCGGCCCGACGAATGACCGTCGGTACGATTGCCGCCGTGCGGTACGAGGCGCGGGTCGAGATCACGCACCTTCCCGGCATCGCCGATCCGCAGGGCGCCACCATCGAGCGGTCGCTGCCCGCCCTCGGCTACCGGAACGTGTCCCAGGTCAGCGTGGGCAAGAGCATCCGCCTCGTGGTCGAGGCCGCCGACGAGGATGCGGCCCGGTCCCAGGTCGACGAGATGTGCCAGCGCCTCCTGGCCAACCCGGTGATCGAGGCATACGAGATCCACCTGACCGCGCTCGCGTCCGCATGAGGATCGCGGTCGTCACATTCCCCGGGACGAACTGCGAGCTCGACGTCGTCTGGGCGCTCGAGCAGCTCGGCGGGGACGCCGAGCAGGTCTGGCACACGCAGCCGAAGCTCGGCGGCGTCGACGCCGTCGTCGTTCCCGGCGGCTTTGCCCACGGCGACTACCTCCGTACCGGTGCGATCGCGCGGTTCTCGCCGGTGATGGGCGCGGTGTCGGCGTTCGCGACCTCCGGTGGGCCCGTGGTCGGAATCTGCAACGGCTTCCAGGTGCTGACCGAAGCCGGACTCCTGCCGGGTGCGCTCCAGAAGAACGCCGACCTCAAGTTCCTGTGCGAGACCGTCGCGTGCCGAGTCGAGACGAGCGACTCGTCGCTCACCGCGCTGGCCACACCGGGCGACGTGCTGCGGCTCCCGATCAACCACTTCGAAGGGAACTACGTCTGCGACGAGGCGACGCTGCGCCGCCTCCGCGACGACGACCGTGTCGTGCTTCGCTACGTGCGCAATCCGAACGGGTCACTCGACGACATCGCCGGGATCTGCAACGAGGGCCGCAACGTCGTCGGCCTGATGCCGCACCCGGAGCGCGCGTCCGACCCCATCCTCGGCTCCGCCGACGGCGAGATCCTGCTGCGATCGCTCCTCGCCACCGCCCAGCAGCGTGCCGCCGTCGCCTGACGGGTCCGCCCTGTCCTCCGAGCGTTGGTGCACAACAGCCGGATAGAGACGCCTCTTCTGCACCAACGCTCGAGGGAGGTCGCGGTCAGCCGGCGCGGGTGATGCCGGCCTTCTTCAGCACGTCGGGTTGCACGCCGAGCTCGCGCCAAGCGGCGTAGGAGATGCCCTTGCGTACGGAATAGGGCTTGGCCACGCGCACGAACTCGCGCTCGAGTCCCGACAGGTCGACCTTGGCCTGGAGCCTGGTGAGCTCCTGCTGCAGGTCGAGCTCCTCCTGCACCAGCTGCAAGCGCTGGAGCGGCGGGCTGTCGGGCAGCGCCGTCTTGATGATGTCGAGGCGCTTCTTGATCGATTCGGCGGTGCGCCGGCGGCCGCGCTTGGGCCGGTTGGCCTCCAGTGCCTCGAGGTAGTTCTTGACCCCCCGTCCCAGCTCCCGCCCCTCGGCGAGCGCCTTCTTATGCGCAGAGGTCATGGTCATCTTCTTGCGTGCCTTCGGCATCACGGATCCTTCGTATTCCCGGATTTTCGGGGCAGTGTATTTCATGATCACGCGGCGGTTCCATTTCACCAATTTTGGGTCCCGGTAGATTGAGCCGGTGACCGCGCTGCACCGCCAGCTGGGCATGACGGACGACGAGTACGGGTCGGTGGTCGAGCTCTTGGGTCGGGAGCCCACGGACGTGGAGCTCGCCATGTACTCGGTCATGTGGTCCGAGCACTGCTCGTACAAGTCGTCGCGCGTGTACCTGCGCAACTTCCCGACCGAGGCACCGTGGGTGCTGGTGGGCCCGGGCGAAGGTGCGGGCGTCGTCGACGTCGGCGACGGGCTGGCGGTGGCGGTGCGCATCGAGAGCCACAACCATCCGTCGGCGGTCGAGCCGTACCAGGGCGCGGCGACCGGGGTCGGCGGCATCATCCGCGACATCTTCTCCATGGGCGCGCGGCCCATTGCGCTCATGGACCCGCTCCGGTTCGGTCCCCTCGACGACGCCCGGACGCGCTACCTGTTCGAAGGTGTGGTCTCGGGGATCAGCGGCTACGGCAACGCGGTCGGCGTGCCCACCGTCGGCGGCGAGGTCGTGTTCGACGAGTGTTACCGCGAGAACCCGCTCGTGAACGTGTTGTGCCTGGGGATCCTGCCGCAGGAGCGACTCGTGCTCGCACGCGCCGAGGGTGAAGGGAACCTCGCGGTGCTGCTGGGCGCGTCGACCGGTCGCGACGGCATCGGCGGCGCCAGCGTGTTGGCGTCGGCCGGCTTCGAGGATCGCGCCGAGTCCATGCGTCCCGCGGTGCAGGTGGGCGACCCGTTCGAGGAGAAGAAGTTGATCGAAGCGTGCCTCGCGCTCCTCGATGCCGGGCTCGCGGTGGGGGTGCAGGATCTCGGCGCCGCCGGCCTGTCGTGCGCGGCGTCCGAGACCGCGGCGAAGGCGGGTGCGGGCATGGACGTCGACATCGCGCGCGTCCTGCGTCGCGAGCCGCGAATGAACGCGACCGAAGTGATGACCTCGGAGAGCCAGGAGCGCATGCTCGCGATCGTCCGGCCCGAGGACCTCGCCGAGGTGCTCGGGTCGTGCGAGCGCTGGGAGATCGAAGCGTCGGTCGTCGGCCGCGTGACGGGCACAGGACGGTTCCGTGTCTTCGACGGGCTCTTCGACGCCGTCGGCGTCCCGGGCGCCAACCCGCCACCACCCATCGGCGAGCCCGATCGGGGGCTGTCGTCGGACCAGCAGCCGCTCGCCGACGTGCCCGCCGAGAGCCTCGGCGACGGGCCGCTGTACCGGCGTCCGGCGGCTCGGCCGGCTGGTCAGGACGCGCTGGTCGCAGCCGATCCCGGGCTCGTGCTCGCGGCACGCTTCCCCGCGGGCGCCGATCTCGGGGCCGAGCTCCTGGCCCTGCTGGCGACGCCCACGATCGCCGACAAGAGCTGGGTGTGGCGCCAGTACGACCACCAGCTCTTCCTCAACACGGTCGTCGGTCCCGGGTCCGACGCCGCGCTGCTCCGGCTCAAGAAGACGCGCCGGGCACTCGCGCTGAGCACGGACGGCAAGGGGCGCTTCTGCCGGCTCGACCCCCGC